>JANQKX010000469.1 GCA_028280915.1 Kiloniellaceae bacterium | reverse complement strand
GGCGAGCTTACGCCGCCAGGGGCGGTGGCTGATCTTGAGCGATGACGCCGGCACGTTTTTCCCGCAAGCTGAATTCACACTAGCGTAAACTTTAACCGGATCCGGCTACGGACTTCAACGTGACAAATTGACCGGCCTAGCCCTTTTCCGGTGTGTCCCGGCCATCGGTGTCGGGGGCGCTGTCGGGATATTCCAGGCTGTCCGCGTAAAGATCGGACCCGCCGTGGGGGCTGCCGGGGATGAAGGCCACCTCGGCCGTGGGGGCCGGCTCCTTCTGGCGGCGGGCGTGGATGACTTCCCGGTAGCCCAGATAGAGGCCGCTGGCCACGATCAGGACCATGCCGGTGATGGTGTTCCAGCCCGGCACCTCGTCCCACAGCAGATAGCCCATGGCCGTGGCCAGGGGCAGGTAGGAATAGTCGAAGGGCGCGATCAGGCTGGCGCTGGCGATCTGATAGGCCCGCGACAGCAGGATATAGCCGATCATGCCGATGACCCCCAGCAAGGCCAGGACCTGAAGGCCCTGCCAGTCGGGCCAGGCCCAGTCCCAGCGCAGATGGCGGAAGTCGTGTCCCATATCGAAGATCTGGTTCACGCCAAAGGCCAGGGGCACCACCAGGACGCCGGCCATGGCGATGGTGTAGAGGCCCATGGTCAGGCTGGAATCCTGCTCGCCCACCTTGCGGGCGATGATCTGGGATGCGGCATAGCTGACGGCGCAGATCAGCGGCAGGACGGCGATCCACTGGAAGGCCTCGCCGGTGGGGTTCATGGCGATGATCACGCCCAGAAATCCGATCGCCAGGCAGCCCATGCGCTGAAAGCCGATTTTTTCGCCCAGGAACACCGCCGCCATCAGGGCGGTGAACAAAGGGGCGGAGAAAAAGATCGTGGTCACCTCGGCCAGGGCCATGAAGGGAAAGGCCGTGTAAAACAGGGAAAAGCCGAAGGCGAACAGCAGGGCGCGCAGGAAATGCTGGGGCCAAAAGGGCGTCACCAGGCGGTGCGGCGCGCCCAGGATCAAGATGGTCGGCACCAAAAGCGTGACCGTCACCACCGCCCGGGCGACGATCAGCATCCACACCGTGAAGTCGCCCAAGAGCGCCTTCATCAAGGCATCCTGGCCCACGAAGAACAGCATGCCCACTTCGATGGAAAGGATCCCGGCAAGGGCCCGGGAGCCAGATTGTTCGACGGCGGCGGACGACTGAACCATGGCACCCGGCTCCGGAAAGTTGTTTTGCTGACTGGTGCTTTTTCTAATGGGGATGCTACGGCAATCGGGACGGAATGGCGTGCGATTAAATTTGATTCCTGAAATCGAGGAATTCGATTTGAAGCGGTATTTCGGGGTTTGCGCCCTTTTGCCTGGCCCGTGTAGCGGCCCAAATGAGCCGAGGCTCTTTGCCAGTAATGTCAAAGAAAACGGGGGCAAGGACTTGACCGACAAAATATTTGGGCGAAGCAAAGACTTAGATCTTTTAAAGGCGCGGGGCAGGGGCTAAGAAAAAAGGATAAAGGCGAATCGATTTCGAAAGGTCCGGCGGGGGAGCAGCATGGAGAGGCATCCGGGGCGATGACGGAGATCCAACGGGTCGTTGTGGTGGGCGCCGGTATCATCGGTGTGAACTGCGCCATTGCCTTGCGGCGCAAGGGCTTCCTGGTGACCTTGATCGAGCAGGAAGGGCCGGGGGCCGGGGCGTCCCTGGGCAACGCCGGCGGCATGGCGGTAAGCGAGGTCATGCCCCTGGCCGTGCCCGGTTTGTGGCGCCAGGTGCCCGGCTGGCTGCGCGATCCCCTGGGGCCCCTTTACATCCGCTGGCAGCACCTGCCCAAGCTGCTGCCCTGGCTGTGGCGCTTTTGGAAATCCGCCGGCGAGCGCCAGGTGATCCGGGGCGCGGAGGCCCTGACCGCCCTGCACCGGGGATTGTTCGATGACTATCTGCCCCTCTTCCGCGATGCGGGCATCATGGATCTGCTGCACGAAA
>JANQKX010000448.1 GCA_028280915.1 Kiloniellaceae bacterium | reverse complement strand
CTTCGTGGCCGCCTGGCCCCTGGGCGCCGCCGAACGCCATGCCAAGTGGCTTCACTCCGGCCTGTCCCTCGGCGCGGCCGCCCTTGCCATGGTCATCGGCATCGACGTGATGGCCGAATCGGCGGGCGTCGTCTGGCCCGGGCTCTAACTGATCGGTCTGATTAGCCTACCTCTCCGTCACCGCTCCCGCAGGGCATGGGCGATCTGATCGCTGATGGGCTTCACCAGATAGGACGCCACGGTCCGGTTTTCCGTCTCGATGAAAACCTCCACCGGCATGCCGGGGACCAGCGTCTTGCCCTGCAGCCGTGCCATTTCATCTTCCGAAATGGCAAGACGGGCCAGGTAGTAGTCCACGTCGCTCCGGTCATCGATCATGAGGTCGGCGGACAGGTGTAGCAGGCGCCCGTTCAGCTCCGGCGTGGTGCGCTGATTGAAGCTGGGAAACCGCACCCGGGCCTGCTGATCCAGGCTCAGTTGATCCACCTGCACGGCGGGGATTCGGGCCTCGACGATCAACTCATCCCCCTCGGGGACGATCAGCATCAGGATTTCCCCCCCGCCGACGACTCCCCGCGGGCTGTGCACGGTCAACTGATGCACGATGCCCGAAAGGGGTGCGCGTATTTCCTCGCGGATCAACTGGTCCTCGGCGGCCACTTTCTGTTCTTCCAGCTGAGCGATGGACTTCCGGGTCTCCTGCAGTTGCTCCAGCACCTCGGTACGCCAATCGTCATTGACCTGCAGGATCTGCAGGCGCCGCTCGGTGATCGCCTCCGCAGCCTGGGCAATGGAGGCCAGCAGGCTGCCTCGCCGGCCCTGCAATTGGGTCTTTTCCCGCTTCAGCGCGGTCACCTGGCTCTTTTTCACCAATTGCCGGTCGTGCAGGGATTGGAAGTCCACCAACTCCTCGCCGATCAGCTCGATTTCCTTTTCCTTGGCGACCAGCTGAGCCTGATAGCCTTCCACCTGTTTTTCAAATTGCTCGATCTGCTCCTGCAACTGCTCCCGCCGGCCGTTGCGGCTGGTGGCGCGGGCGTCCATGAGCTGGATCTGGCTTTCCTCGATGGTGCTGAGCGGCACCGTCCGGGCATCGCTCCCCTCCCGGGAAAAATTGATGAACGGGCGGTCATCCCGTTCGGCGCGCAGGCGCGCATCCAAGGCATAAAGCTCGGCCAGTTGTTTGGTGACCGCCGTATGATTGGCGCGGGTCAGGGTCTCGTCCAGGCGGATCAGCAGGTCGCCGGCTTCCACCCGGTCCCCGTCCCGCACGAAAATCTCCCGCACAATCCCGCCGTCCCGGTGCTGCACCTGCTTGGTGTGGGAATCCACCACCACCCGGCCCTGGGCCACGATGGCGCCGGAGATCTCGGTGAGATAGGCCCAGCCGCCCAGGCCCAGGACCAGCAAGCCGACAATGCCGCCGGCCCACAGCAGATGGTGCCTGACGCTGCGTCTCAAGGTCACGTCATTCTTCATGTGCGCCCTCCCGACCGGCTGAAGCAGCAAACTTTTGACTGACGGGTTTCACCAGGCGCCGAAACACCTTTTCCCTTGGCCCCAAGGCCGCGGCCTTGCCGTCCTTCAGGACCAGGACCTGATCAACGACCGACAGGGCACTGGGGTGATGGGCAATGACAATGACGATGGAGCCGCGATCGCGCATGGCCTTGATGGCGCGGGCCAGGGCGGCTTCCCCGTTGGTGTCCAGGTTCGAGTTGGGTTCGTCCAAAACCACCAGGAAGGGCTTGCCGTAGAGGGCCCGCGCCAGGGCAATGCGCTGCCGTTGCCCGGCGGAAAGGGTGAACCCGGCCGAGCCGATCACCGTGTTGTATCCCTCCGGCAAGCCGGTGATCAGTTGATGAACATCCGCCAGTTTGGCGGCCTCGATAACGGTGTCGGCCGGCGCATCGGGAACAAAGCGGGAGATATTCTCACCGATGGTGCCGTCGAAGAGCTGAATGTCCTGGGGCAGGTAGCCGATAAACCGGCCCCACTTCGCCCCGGGCCACTGCGCCAGTTCCGCTCCGTCCAGACGGATGGACCCGGCAAGGGCAGGCGCCGCCCCCACGATTGCCCGGGCCAGGGTCGACTTGCCGGACCCCGAGGGGCCGACGATGCCCAGGCCGCTCCCGGCGCTCAGTTTGAGGGAGATGTCCTCAACCGTGCGGGTTGCCGTGCCCGCCGGGCCGCAGGCCACCTCTTGCAGATGCAAGGATTCCCTGGGCAAGGGCAACGCCAGCATGTCGCTCTCATCGGAACTCGCCGGCAGAAGCTGCTTCAAGCGCCCCAGGCTTTGGCGGGACGCGACGAAGGCGCGCCACTGTCCGATGGCCTGTTCCACCGGCGCCAAGGCGCGGGTGGTCATGATGGAGGCCGCAATCATGACACCGGCGGATATCTCCTGATTGATCGCCAGCCAGGCCCCCACCCCCAGGACCGCCGATTGCAGCAGAAACCGAAACGTCTTCGTAGAAGTGCCAAAGAAACCGGACCAATCGGCGGCCCGGCGCTGGCTGCCCAGATAGCTGTCGTTGTCCGCCGTCCAGCGCGTCCCGAGCGCCTCGGCCATGCCCATGGACTGGATGGCCTCGGAGTTGCGCCGCCCCTCCTCGATCGTCACCAGCCGGCGCAAGGAAGACTGGTTGGCGTCGCTGGCCGCCTTGCGGGAAAACACCTCATTGAGGCCGATCAGGACGCAAATGACCAGCGCGCCCGCCAGGGCCACGAAACCCAGCAGGCTGTGAAAAAGAAAGACAATACCCAGATAAAACGGCAGCCAGGGCAAATCAAAAATCGCCGAAGGACCCGGGCCGGCCCAAAACTGCCTTACCGAATCCAAGTCCTGCACCGGCCGCAGCTGCGCGGCCTGACGCCCCAGTTTCACCGGCAACATGTTGGAAAGCGAAAAGGCCAGGCCGGAGAGCTGGGCATCCATGCGCTGCGATACCCGGGCCAGCACCCGGCCGCGCAAACCCTCCAGCAGGCCGTAAAAGGCATAGAGGGTCAATGCTAATCCGGCGATCACGAGTAATGTCTGAACCGAACCGCTGGTCAGAACCCGGTCATAGATCTGCAGCATGAAAAGGGGGCCGGTCAGCATCAATATGTTGATCAGCAAGCTGACCACGGCCACGCCCGCGAAGGTGTGACGCAGAGACCTAAAGGTCTGCGCAACCGGTGCCATTCCCTTTTCGGGGGTTTTAGCCGCACCTGCGGAGTTTTGGAACGGGTCTTCGCCGCTTGGTGATTTGCCTTTGAGGCCTTGTGTCGGATCTAAAGAAGTTGATGGCCTTCCTGACCCCGTGACCGCTACCTGCTGCGCCGCCGACATGGTCGTCCCCCTCGGAACAATAGATGTCAAAATCAAAAGGCCGGAATGATCGAATACCCTTCCAGCCTGAAATTCCAAGATCTCCAAAAAAAGAAGGCCCCGTGCGGAGCGGCCGGCCCGTTTTCAGAGCCCGCCCCGCGGCGTTACCGGGGCCCAACACAATCCGGAGCCGGTCGAACACCAAGGCGACCAACGGATTATGAATCTAGCGAAGACGTGGGGACGGTTTACCGATATTACCCGAACTTTAAACTTAAACTTTCGTAACCGATCGGTTAGCCATCGGGCGGGCAAAGGAAACGGCGAAACCGCTCACGCGGCCTCATAGACCTTTTGGCCGGCGACAAAACAGGCGCGCACCTTCGGCAGAGCCGGATCACGATCGTCCACCACGATCACGTCCGCCCGCTTGCCCGAATGCAAGCTGCCCCGGTCGTCCAGCCCCGCGGCCTCGGCCGGGTTCTGAGATACCAGGGCCCAGGCTTGTGGCAGATCGGCCCGTTCCTCGGCCACCAGGCGAAAAACCGCCAGCAACATGGCGGGGTAGTAATAGTCCGACGCCAAAACCGAGCAAAGCCCCTTTGAGACGGCCCAAGCGGCGCCCATGGTGCCCTGGTGACTGCCACCGCGCACCACGTTGGGCGCGCCCAGGATCACGTGCTCTCCGGCTTGGCGCGCATCCAAGGCGGTTTCTTCCGTGGTGGGGAATTCCGACGCCTTGGCCCCCAAGTCCCGGTAATAGCGGCGGATCTCCGGGCTGTATTCGTCATGGGCCAACAGCACGGCGCCCGCGTCGCGCCCTTGCTGCGCCATGGTCGCGATCACCGCGGGCACCTCGTCCCGCCGTTGCCACACGGATTTGATCAAGTCCTCATAGGCCTCGACCGTCATGCCGGCCCGGTCCGCCGTTCTTTGCAGTTTTGAAAACCCCCGTTCCTTGCGCACCATCGCCGTGGTGTGGTCGTTGAAGGCCAAGATGGCGCCGAACTCGGACCGCAACCAAGTCAGCACCGGATCCATAGCCTCTAGAGCGAAGGTCTCCCACCGCACGTGCAGGCGGGTATCGCAGGCAAGCTGGGGACGCAGACGCGTCAAGGCCTCGACGAAACCATGGGCCGCTTCCAAGCTGCGCAGACCCGGCTCCCAAGAAACCGTCAAACCGTGATAGGCCGTGGTGATGCCATTGGCGATCATTTGTTGGTCGGTTTCTCTGAGCGCCACGTCCAGGGGAAAGGCCACCTTGGGCCGCGGCAGGATCTGGCGCTCAAAAGCATCCCCGTGGATATCGACCAGGCCCGGCAAGACCAACATGGACTGGGAATTTCCAGAAGAAGTGTCCCCAAATCGGGCATCAAATCGATGGGCGCCGGACGGCGGGTCCGCAACGATCCGGCCGTCTGAAATGTAAAGGGACTGATCTTTCAATTCTTCGCCCACAAGGGTGCGACCACCCTCGATGATCCAATCGGTCATGTAACTGCCTTGCTCACTCAGTTTTTTCTTCTTTGCTCGCTACGTCTCACCCAAGGAAATCCATTCTCCCGAGCGGTTCACCACCGGGTCTATAGCAGTATTGTTACAGCCATGTCACATCCACTGACTAAGCTCGCCCCGGCATCACAATTTTGCAACATGCGTTCATCATAACACTCGTTATTTGCAACAGCGTTAGGGGGAGAGCCCACATGTTCCGTTCACTCGTACTGGCGGCGACGCTCGCCATCGCCACACCTGCCATGGCCGAACCGGTCAAATTCGCCGTGACCGACATCGAAGGACTGGAAGTTCTGCAACAGGAATTCGGCGCTTTTGAAGCTGCCTTGGAAAAAACCGCCGGTGTTGAAATCGACCTTTTTCCCGTCAACTCCCGTACCGCCGCCGTTGAGGCCATGAACGCGGACCAAGTGGATCTGGTGCTCACCGGGCCGGCCGAGTACGTGGTGATCAAGGAACTGACCGATCCGGAAATCGTGGTCGCCTGGCAACGTCCCGACTACTTTTCCCAGATCGTGGTCCTGGCCGACGGCCCGATCAAGGACGTGACCGACCTGAAAGGCAAGACCGTCACTTTTGGCTCCGTGGGGTCCACCTCCCAGCACCTGGGACCGGCGCAAGCCCTGGCCGATCTGGGTCTGTCCTACGGCGCTGACTATGACCCGCAAATCATCTCCCGCAACGTGGCCATCGAGGCCTTGATTCGCGGCGACGTGCAAGGCGTGGGCATGAACCTGAGTCACCTAAAAAAGATCCGCTCCGCCTTCCCGGACACCGCCTTTACCGTGGTCGCCCGCGGCCGTGACCTGCCCAACGACATCCTGGTCGCCCGCAAGGACATGGACCCGGCCGTGGTCGAAAAAATCAAGGGCGCCTTTTTGGAAAACGGCGCGGACCTGATGACGGCCATCCTGAGCGGGGATGATAACCAAAAGTACGACGGCGGCTTTTTCCTTACGGAAATCAAGGACTCCGACTACGACTACGTGCGCAGCATGTATGAAACCATCGGCGTGGACAGCAAGTCCTTCGTCGGCAATTGACCTGCGGGTGAATAAGGGTGGGCCGACATATAGCGGCCCACCCTATTCTCACTGACAGCGATTTATCATGTCCCCCTCATCCGTCATATCCCCGCCAACAGACATGTCCCCGGTCATCACGGCCCGCGCGCTGACCAAGTCCTATGACAAGGCCGTGCCCATCTTGCGCGGTATCGATCTCACCATCCGCGCTGGTGAGCGGGTAGCCTTGATCGGCCCCAACGGCTGCGGCAAGTCCACCTTCCTGAAGTGCCTCATCTGCCTGCATCCCATCTCCGGCGGTGCTGTCGAGGTCCTGGGCGAGCGCTTTTCCGGCACCGCCAGCGGTGCGCAGCGCCGGCGGCTGCGGCGCAAGGCCGGCTTCGTCTTCCAAAAACACTGCTTGGTGCGCCGGCTTAGCGTTCTGTCCAACGTGATCCACGGCCATCTGGGGGAACCCGGGTCCTGGCGCGGCGTCAGCCACACCATTGCGCCCGGCGCCTGGCGCCGGCAGGCCATGGCGGCCCTGGAAGCGGGTAACCTGGCCGATCGGGCCTTGGACAGAGCCGATACCCTTTCCGGCGGCCAGCAGCAACGGGTCGCCATCGCCCGCGGCCTGGTGCGGCAGCCCCAGCTCTTGATGGCCGACGAACCGGCCGCCAGCCTGGACCCGGCCGCCGGACGGGAAGTCATGTCCCTCTTCGCCAAGCTGTGCCGGGATCACAACATTACCTTGCTGTTCACCTCCCACGACATGGCCCATGCGGTGCGCTATTCCGACCGGGTGGTCGCCTTGAAGGACGGGGTGGTGCGCATGGATCTGCCCAGCCATGAGGTGAGCGAAACCACCCTGCAAGACCACTTCGACGGCTGGGCGCCAACGGTACCGAAGGAGTCGGCCGCGTTTGCGGTTCCCCAGGCAGCTCATGGCTGAGCGCCGCCCGCTGGCGCCGCCGCGCCTGAACCGGATCTCGCCCCTTGCCTTTGCCTGTTGGATGGCCTTGGGCGCGGCCATCATCGCCTCCCTGGGCGATGTGGCGCCCTCCCTGGACCGCTTGGCGTCGGGCATTCCCAACATGATTTCCCTGGTGGAGCGCATGACGCCGCCCAACACGGAAGCCGCTTTTTT
>JANQKX010000416.1 GCA_028280915.1 Kiloniellaceae bacterium | reverse complement strand
TTTCACTTCGACATCCTAAAGAGCCGGCCCGAGGCGGGCGCCGTGGTCCACGCCCATCCCGCCTACTGCACGGCGCTGGCCGTCGCGCGCAAGCCCATCCCCCCGGTGCATTACATGATCGCGGCCTTCGGCGGTACGGATATCCGGCTGGCGCCCTACGCCACTTTTGGCACGGCGGAACTCTCGGCCAATGCCCTCAAGGCCTTGGAAGGGCGCAATGCCTGCCTTTTGGCCAACCATGGCGCGATTGCGGTCGGCGCCAACCTGGAAAAGACCATGTGGCTCGCCGTGGAATTGGAGACCATCGCCAAGCAGTACTACATGAGCCTGCTCATCGGCGGGCCGGTCTTGCTGTCAGATGAGGATATTGCGGTGACAGCCAAGGCCTTCGGGTCCTATGGCCTGCAGGATGATGCGAAGAAGGCCACTCAGTAAAGTCAGACAAGCAAAGAAGAATCCTAGCGGTCGACGACCTTTAAGGAGAGTTTTTGCTGGCGCCCGGATGCGAAATGGAGGGTAAAGTCGATGGCCTGATCGATGGCCAGCGGCCGGTTCGGATTTTTGAGCATGAGGTGTTTGCCGCCCGGCTCCAGGCGGAGCTGGGACCCGGCGGGAATCGTGTAGTTCGCCACCTCACGCATCCGGTAGGCGCCGTCCTGGATGACCGTCTCGTGCATCTCGATGCCTGCGAAAAGAGGGCTGTCGATATTCACCAGGGAGAGGTCCTTGGACCCGATGTTGACCAGGGTCATGTATCCCGCGTTGGCCGGCGCCGCCGGATCGGCGGGACGCACCCAGGCGCTCATCACCGCCACCAGGTCTTCGACCGCTTCGGGTCGCTCCAGCATGGCCGCCGCCTTTTGGTATATGGGCTGTTGAGGTTCCAAGGTTCCGTTTAGGCGCTGTGTCTCCTCTTGGAAAAACTCGATCAGCGCGGCGGTGTCGGTCTGATTGAGGCGGGCGTTGGGCATGGCCAGCCGGTTGTACTGTTCATAAAGGGCCATGGCCGTGGGGTCGCGGCGGGCCAACATCTGCTCGGGCGCGCGCAGCCAGCTCACCAGCCATTCCATGGGGCGCCGCTCGGTCACGCCGATCAGGTCCGGGCCCAGGGCGTTGGCCGGCTCCTGCCCGGTCATGCTGTGGCAGCTGGCACAACGGGTCCGGAAGATCTGCTCGCCCCGGGCGATGCTGCGCAGCTCCGGGGCCTCGGCGTAGTCCCGGCCGCTGGGCGGCGCGGTCCAACCCGCCAGCCAATTGCCCAGTTGATCAGCCAGCACATAGGGATTTTCAAAGGGCGAGCGCTTCATCCAGCGGTCCGTGGCCTGATTGCCGATGATCATGCTCACATTGTGGTTGTTGGAGCCGTCTTGGATTTCCTCGATATAAAGGCCGAGTTTTTGGCGCAGCAGAGTGATGTCCGCCTCGACGCCCGTCAAAAAGGTCCACTGGGCGCCAAAGCGCTCCCGGTAGTCCTTGAGCACCGCGGGCGTGTCGTGCTCCGGGTCGATGGTGATGGAGTAAAAATGGATATCGGCGCCGAGCCGCGGGCCCAAGATGTCCTGCACCCGCACCAGCTGAGCGGTTTCCAGGGGGCAGCTGTCCACACAGGTGGTGAAGATGAAATTGATGGCGACGATCTTGTTTTCGATGACGTCGTCGAAAAACCGCACTTCCTCGCCGTCGTGGGTGGTCAGGGTCACGTTGGGGAAATAGTCGGCGCCCCAGGTCGCCGCGCCGGCCGGGGATCCGGCTATGAGCAGCGCAAGCAGGGCCGCGATCCGTCCCAAGAAGTGGCGCAGACCGCGGCCCCCCATGGCTCTACTTCGCCGTCGACATCAAGGCGCTCAAATCCAGGACGTTGCGGGCATCGTGGATCCGCGCGTCCAAGGTCATGGGCGTCGGGCAATTGACCACGTGCACCGAGTTCAGGTCCTCGAAGTCGTAGTTGTCCGCGTCCACGTTGGTCGGCGGCAAGTCGTGGATCTTCAGCTTGCCCTCGGCCCGCAGCTCCTTGACCCGCTCCAGCCCCTTGACCACCTCGGTGGCCGGCTCTTGCCAATGGGCAAAGCCGATATGCCACATGGGGCTATAGTCATCCTCGGGCATGAAGTAGGAGGGGATGCCGATCTGGCCGCCCAGGGGCCCGCCCCCGGCAAAGCCGCGATAGTCGGCCGGCGTGGGCGGATAGGTCTCGTTCAAAGGTTCCGGCGGCAGGAACTGGATCAAGGGAACCGCCGCGGCACCCAGGTGAACGTGCTTGGGCACATAGATCACACCCATGTTGTTGGCCGGACCCGCCGGGAAACTGTCCACCACCACATAGTAGGGCAGATAGTCGCCTTCGCCGGACCAAGACTTATGCAGCTTGAACTTCACGTAAGGGTTTTTGCCCTTGGTGCTGATCTCCACGGCGTGCCCTGAGCCATCACCGCCCCAGCGCTGACCGTTGTACATGCAACCGGTATTGGGCGGATCGTCGGGGAAGGAGGTGCAGGTCTGGTCGATGCGCAGCTGCTCCCATTCTTCCTCACCCCAGTTGACGAAGAAGGCATTGGCGATCACTTCCTTGCCGTCGATCATGACCCGGCGCAGGGGCGAGTAGTCGTTCTCGGCGCTCTGCGGCGGGATGCCTTCCGGGTTGCCGTCTTTCAGACGGGTGATGGGGTTGGGCAAATCACCATACATGGTCCACTTGCCGTTTTTGTACGTCGCCTTGCTGGTGGCCGCCTCGGAAACCCCGATCAGCCCGCCGGCCCAGGCCACGCCGAACTTCTCCGCGGTTTTTTCATCGGAGATGTCGTGCAGGACAAAATAGACCTTCCGCTTGTTGCCATCGTTGTCGATGTTGATGGCCTGGCGCAGGGGATACTTGGCAATGCCCCGTTCGTTGGGCTGCAGATCCAAGGCGTCGCCAATGGGAACGTCGCGAATATCGTCCAGCTCCTCGATTTCGACCCCGTCCAGCCAAACCGTGATCGGGTCCAGTTCGGGGCCGTATTGGCCAACGCCGTCACCCGTGCGCGCCGTCGGCAGGGCCACGGTATCCACATAGCTCACCCCGTCCCAGGAGGGGATCGGCGTGGGCATGAGCTTGACCTGGCCCGGATGCTCCACATCCCAGCGCAGCAGCATGGCATGGTCTTCGTGCTGGGTGTTGTGGCAATGCTCCATGTAGGTGCCGGCAAACTCCCGGAACCGCAGCGCGATTTCCACCGTCACCCCGCTGTCGGGCTGAGGCCCGATGCGGTAGACGTCCTTGCGGGCCCATTTCTCCCACTCCGGCGGCTCCACGCCGTTGCGGCGCAGGACGATGCCTTCCTCGAAATGGATGTGGACCGGATGGCTCCAGGTGCCGCTGTTGACCAGACGCCACACCTCAAGCCCGCCGGAATTCTTTTCCGGCGCCGCGGACAGCCGCCGCGGGTCCATGACGAAGCCCTTGCCGCCATCGGTCTCGATCACCCAAGGCCTTTCGTCGGTGGGCTGACGCTCGAACTCGAAGGTGCGGTGCAGCGCGGTTTCCAGCTCTGCCTCGGTCGGGCGGCGCAAGGGGATCAGCTTTTTCTTGCCGGCCTCGAAGTCCGCCGGGTCCATGCTCAGGTCCTTGCCGTGATAGGATTTGACACGGAACTCCAAGAAAGCACCCACGATCGGATCGCCGTCGACCCAGCGGTCCACCACGCCGTCATGGTCATCGTCCACGGTTTTGGGCTGATAAGCCCCCGAGGCGATATCGGCCATGGGGATCACCTCGTCGGTTACCTGGCCATTTTTATGCTGCAGCAGGTTGACCATGTAGAGCTTGTCGCCCGGATGGAAGCGACTGAAATCCACAATGATGTCGTAGCGCTCCGCAATGCCTAGGGTGGGCAGCTCGCCGTCGTCGAACCGCACCGTATGCTCCATGATGTTGCCGTCGTTGGCGACCATGTGGAAGGGCACGGGCCGGCCGTGCTGGTCCATGACGCCCAGTTTAAAATAACGGGACACGGAGGCATTCAGGATACGGAAACGATAGCGGCGCGAGCGCACGTCGAGATAAGGCTTGTAGAGCCAATTGACGGTCATCACATCGCCGATGAAGCCCTTATTGTTGAAGGGATTGAACCAAAGCTGGCCCTCATCGTCCCAGGCCTTGTCGGCGATCATCAGGTTGATGTCGAAGTCCCGGTTGCCCCAGTCCATGGCCGTACCGCTGGGCAGGCGCAGGTTAACCCCGTCGTCAAGGCCTTCGTTGCCCCGGTCCAGCGCGCTGTAATAGTTCATCATCGCCGCGTTGCCCTTGTAGACATTCTGGGCGGTGAAAT
>JANQKX010000401.1 GCA_028280915.1 Kiloniellaceae bacterium | reverse complement strand
CTGTGGGCCGGCGGGCGCTTTCCCACCGGCGAGATCGTGCCCTATTGGCTGGCCCAGGTGGTGGGTGCCATCGCCGCGGCGGCGGTGCTCTACGTCATCGCCTCGGGCAACGCGGAATTCGCCCTGTCCGAGGGTTTTGCCTCCAACGGCTTCGGTGAGCATTCGCCCGGCGGTTATGGCCTGGGGTCGGCCCTGGCGGCGGAGATCGTGCTGACCTTCTTTTTCCTGCTGATCATTATGGGCGTCACCGACAAGCGGGCGCCGGCGGGCTTCGCGCCCCTGGCCATCGGCCTGGCCCTGACCCTGATCCACCTGATCTCCATCCCGGTGACCAATACCTCGGTCAATCCGGCCCGCTCCACCGGACAGGCCCTCTTCGTGGGCGACTGGGCCTTGGCCCAGCTGTGGCTGTTCTGGGTCGCGCCGCTCATCGGCGGGGCCATCGGCGGCGTGGTCTATCGCTGGCTGGGCGCGGGCGGGGACAAATAGCCGTCTCTTTACCCAACATCAGGAAAAGACTGCTAAGCTGTCATGTCATGGATTTAAGGGGAGGCTTTCGCGGGTTCTTCGCGCTCAGGAGGCTGAAGTGCTGGCACGGCACGCAATTGGGCCTTTAGCGGCCTTTTCCCGGCGCCCCATGGCGGGCGCGGCCCTGGCCGCCGCGATGGTGGTGTGCCTCTCGACGGCGGCCCCGGCCGCGCCTTACGACGACGCGGTCGCGGCCTATAAGGCCGGCGACTTTTCCACCGCGGTGGGCCTTTTCCTGCCCTTGGCCCGCGACGGCATGGCCGAGGCCCAGTTCGATCTGGGGGTCATTTTCCTGCGCGGCGAGGGGGTGACCGTCGATCCGGTCACGGCGGCCGAGTGGTTCGCCCGCGCCGCCAAGCAGGGTCACGCGGACGCCCAGGTCAATTTGGGCCTCATGTACCAAAGGGGCGACGGGGTGCCTCAGGATTTTGAAAAGGCGGCCCGCTATTTCCAGCAAGCCGCCGATCAGGGCCATGCCAAGGCGCGCAACGACCTGGCCATACTCTACGCCCGGGGCCAAGGCGTGCCCCGGGATCCGGACCGGGCCGCCGGCCTCTTCGCCCAAGCCGCCGAGCAGGGCCATACCATCGCCCAGATCAACATGGCCTTCGCCTATCAAAAGGGCGAGGGCGTGCCTCAGGATGACGTGGAAGCCTACCGCTGGTTTTTCATCGCCGCCCAGGTCCTGCCCACCCACAGCCGGGCCCAGGTGGAGCAGTGGATGCAGGTGCTGGCCGCCCGCATGGGGACGGCCCAGGTCTCCGTCGCCGAAAACCGCGCCCAGGCCTGGTTGTCCGGTAACTAGGGCCGCTTGGCTCCTGTCACTAATTTCGCGTGACCGCGTAGGCCCCGCCCTTGATATTCTTTTCAAAGGCGTTCAGGCGGCGATAGATGGACATGAGTTCCACGATGGTGGACCAGCTGTAGACCAGGAACTGGAACGAGGATTCGACCCGGTTGAAGGCTTGGATCATGCGCTGCATAAGACCGAAAGTGATGGCACCGGCGATGACCGTCGGCCCTAAGGCAATGAGTGGAATCAAGACGCTGAACTGCAGGTAGCTC
>JANQKX010000379.1 GCA_028280915.1 Kiloniellaceae bacterium | reverse complement strand
CGAACCGCCGAACCGTCACCGGTGCTGGGGCTGGAGACGGCAAAACCGGTGCCGTTCAGGACCAGGGCCGCGCCGCTGTCCGCCAAGAGCCGGCGCAGGATGTCGGCCGACACCGACTCTTTCAGGCTGGCACAGAAAATGGGCAAGGGGTTGACCCCTTCGGCCAAGAGATCCGCGACCATGGCGTCGATGGGCGCCAGATTGCTCGCTTGCAACAGCGCCCGGTAAAACACGATGGCTGCCACGGGGGCGCCGCTGTGCCACCGTTCCCGCAAGGCGGCCAGGTCGGTCTGACCCACGCCCGGCCAGTAGGCCCCGGCGCGTAGCAAGGGCCTTGGTTCCACCCAAAGCCCTTCTGGATCTTCGGCGGTATCGGATAGTAGGGCAGCGCAGTAGAGCAGCAGGGACTTGGCGTTGTCCGGGCCGCCGTGCACGCAGTATTGCCACAGGCGGTGACAGGCATCCTGGGGCAGGCGGCAGCGGGCGGCCAACTCCGCGTCGGGCTGCTCGTCTCCGGGCAGCAGGGCCAAGGCGATGCCGCGGGCATGGCAGAGTTCGGAAAGCTGTTCCACCCCATAGGGCCAATAGCTGATCCCGCCCAAGAGGCGCACGATGACCAGCTTGGCCTCGGCAACCACCGTGTCCAGGTAGAGGTCCACCGACATGTGGTGGCTGAGATGCATGATGTTGGCCAGGCGCAGGGAGGGCAGGTCCGCGCCCGACGTTCCGCTCAGGCTTTCCCGGGCCTGGGCCAAGCTTGCCAGTTCCGTGTCGGCGGCGGAGAGAAAGACCACATCCCCGGGCGTTTGCCCCAGGTCGACGGCTTCGGAACCGTCGGCAATACCGCCTGCTTGCGCTTGAAGGAGGTGCATGATTTTTCTTAAGTGTCCCCGAAAGCCCCGTGGAGCAAGATAGCCTTCCGGAAGGGTGACTTCCGCCTAGGCGGAAATCAATTCGGCGCGAATGGCCGCCTCGTCCAAGCCGGTTTCGCCGATGACCACCAAGCGGGTTTGGCGGGTTTCCCCTTCGGCCCAATCCCGGTCGTAATAGCTTTGCAGCCGGCTGCCGACCCCCTGCAGCACCAAGCGCATGCCCTTGCCGGCAATATCGGCAAAGCCCTTTACCCGTAGGATGCCGTGGCGTTCGATCACCGGGTCCAAGAGGGCGGTGAGATCGGCCGGAGCGGCGAATACGCCCAGGGTGACGGAAAAACTGGTGAAGTCGTCGTGATCGTGATCGTCGGCACCGTCATGATGGGACGGGCGGGAGTCCAGGTCGTCCTCGGCGGCGGCGTTTTGGCCCAGGAGCACGGCCGCGTCCACCTTGCCGTGGCTGGCCCGCAGCAGGCCCACCTTGCCGCGCAGCTGGCTTTTCACCTGGTCGGTCACCTGGGCCAGGTCCGTATCGCTCATGAGGTCGGCCTTGTTCAGCACCACCATGTCGGCGCAGTTCAATTGCTCCTCGAAGAGTTCTTCCAGGGGACTCTCGTGGTCCAGGGAGTCGTCGGCCGCCCGCTGGGCCTCCACCGCCGCGGGCTCGCTGGCGAAAAGGCCGTCGGCCACGGCGGGGCCGTCCACCACGGCGATCACCCCGTCCACGGTAACCCGGGTGCGCACCTCGGGCCAGTTGAAGGCCTTGACCAGGGGTTTGGGCAGAGCCAGGCCCGAGGTTTCGATGATGATGTGGTCCGGCGGTGCCGGGCGGTCGATCAGGGCTTGGATGGTGGGCAGGAAATCGTCCGCCACGGTGCAGCAAATGCAGCCGTTGGCCAGCTCCAGCACGTCACTCTCGTCGCAGCCTTCGATGCCGCAGCCCTTGAGAATCTCGCCGTCCACACCCAGCTCGCCGAATTCGTTGATCACCAGGGCCAGGCGCTTGCCGCCGGCGGTTTCCAACAAGTGCCGGATGGTGCTGGTTTTGCCGGCCCCCAAGAAGCCGGTGATGACCGTTGCTGGGATCTTGTTTGCCTGTGCCATGCGCCCGGACCCTCATTTTCGTGTCGACGAATGTGTGTCAAAACCGGGCGACCCTAATTGAAAAAAACGCCGCTGTCCCGTCAAATGTGCGCGGCGTGGAAGCGAAATTTTACGTGGTAAAACCTCGATCCGAACGCTGCGGCCGGGCCGTCTCAGACGTCCATTCCGGCTTGGCGCAGTCCGATCAGGAATTCCTCGATAAGATCGGGAGAGAAGATGCCGAGGCGGTGAAATTCGCTGCGGGCGTTTTGCGCGAAGCGGGGGTTGAGATCCTTGAGCCGGTCTTTCGACATCATGGCCCCCGCTTGATCCCCGACCCGGCCGCAGGCCATGGCCCGGACCACATGGGTCCAGTACCACTCCGGCGCGTTCAGCTCCCGGGCCAGGGCCATGGCCCGGTCAAAGTTGCCCAGGCGATAGGCGTTGAAGATCTCGGGCAGGCTGTACCAGGCCGGATGGCTTGAGTTGAGGTGTTTGGCCCGTTTGGCCAGGCGAATGCCGGTCTCCCAGAGGCCGGAGAAAGCCATGTACATGCCCAGATCCGCCAGAAGGTCCGTGTCGTTGGGATTGAGCTTGCGGGCCCGGTTGGCCGCGGCCAGGAAGGCGTCCAGATCCCGCCGGTGGTAATGCACCGCGGCTTGCGCCAGGTGGGCGCGGGCATTGGCGGGGTCCGCCGCCACCGCCTTTTGCGCGCTGACGAGCGCCCGTTCCAGGACTTGGCCGCGATCTTCGGACGCGTTGAAGCCATAGCGGTTCTGGTCCAAATAGATCCAGGCCAAGGCGGCCCAGGCGTCGGAGTACTCCGGTTGGTCGCGCACGGTCTGCGTCAGGCAACGGCTCAGATGCCGGTGATCCGTGGGGTTGGCCTGAGCGCGATAGGCGTAAAGCTGGAGCACACAGTC
>JANQKX010000355.1 GCA_028280915.1 Kiloniellaceae bacterium | reverse complement strand
GCGCGTCATAGAGCACCACCCGCTGACCCGCCTCGGCCCCGCCGGCCCAAGCGGCGGCCACCATGGCCCGCTCCAAGCGCCGGCTGGGTGCGAAGATGCCCGGCGTGTCCACAAAGACGATCTGGGTGTGGTCACGGATGACAATGCCGCGCACGGGCTGGCGGGTGGTCTGCACCTTGTGGGTGACGATGGAAACCTTGGCGCCCACTATCTTGTTCATCAAGGTGGACTTGCCGCTGTTGGGCGGCCCCAGCAAGGCGACGAAACCGCAATGGGTTTCCGGCCCGCCGGGAGTGGTGTTCTCGACCATGAGTTTATTCCCCCAGCTTGGCCAGAAGGCGTTCGGCCGCCGCCTGTTCCGCCGCCCGCTTGGAAGCGCCCCGGCCTTCTTGACTGCCCTGCCCCGCCACGGAGACCCGGATGGTGAAAGTGGGACTGTGGTCCGGGCCTTGCCGATCCAATTCCTGATAGTTCGGCAGGGGCAGGCCCCGGCCCTGGGCCCATTCCTGCAAGCCGGTTTTGGCATCCCGCGGCGGCTTGCGCTCGGCGGCGATCAAAGGCGGCCAATAACGCTCGATAAAGCCCCGCGCCGCGTCAAGGCCGCCGTCCAGGTAAAGGGCGGCAATCACCGCCTCGCAAGCGTTCGAGAGCAGCGCCGGATTTTCCCGCTCTCCGGCCTCCTCCTCGGCCTTGGCCAGACGCAGCAGCGACCCCAAGTCCAGCTGGCGCGCCACCTCGGCCAGGGCGTCCCGGCACACCACGCCGGCGAAGCGCCGGGCCAGGGGGCCTTCGGCTTCCTTGGGAAAGGTGTGGAACAATATATCGGCGACCACCAGGCCCAGGACCCGGTCGCCGAGAAACTCCAAGCGCTCATAGTTGCCCTTGTGCGCCTTGGATCTGGGCGTGCCCGGCTTTTGCGTTTCCGCCGTGACACTGGGATGGGTGAGCGCCCGAAGCAGCAATTCGGGCCGGGAAAAGCGGTGCCCCAGGCGGTCGGCGCAACGCTCGGCCAAGCAAGCTGCACTTATCTCGGCCGGACTTTCCACTGCCGATCCCGGCGTCACCTGCGGCGTGGCCGCCGCGTCCTTACTCGATGATGTCGCCAATGCGGCCGAACCGGATGGCGCCCGGCCATTTCCAAACCTCGGCCAGGGACGCGCTGTTGTTGTGGGAAAAGAAGATCATGCCGGCCCGGCCCACCAGGTTTTCGTAAGGCACGAAGCCCACCTGCCCGGAACGGCTGTCCTGACTGTGATCACGGTTGTCGCCCATGGCGAAGTAGTGCCCCGGCGGCACCTCGTAAACCGGGGTATTGTCAAAGATTTCTTCGTCGCTCTTTTCCCAGATCATGTGCACCCGACCGTTGGGCAGGGTTTCCTTGTACTGGGTGATCGTTTCGGGGAAGCCCGCATAGTTCTTGGTCAGTTGAACCTCTACTTTTTCCCGCTTCACCGGCTTGCCGTTGATGTGCAGAACGCCCTGAATCACCTGAATTTTATCACCCGGCATGCCCACCAGGCGCTTGATATAGTCCGTCGAGTTGTCCCGGGGCAGCTTGAACACGGCCACGTCGCCCTGCTCGGGTTTGCTGCCGAAGACCCGGCCCTCGAAGGGCGGAAAGCTGAAGGGGAAGGAATAGCGGCTATAGCCATAGGCGAACTTGGAGACGAACAGATAGTCCCCCACCAGCAAGGTGGGCTTCATGGAGCCCGAGGGGATGTTGAACGGCTCGTAGGCGAAGGTGCGCACCACCAGTGCGATTAAAACCGCATAGATGATGGTCCGTATGGTTTCCCATAACGTGCCGCCAGATGCCCCTTTTTCCGCCTCGTCTTGATTGGCGGACTTCTCATCGGGCTTGTTCATACCATCATCCATCATCTGCCTTGCCATACCTTAGCCGGGATTCACAGCTTAACCGGAAGCCATATCTCACGCGTCACCGCCCCCCGCCGACACGGCGGAGATGATAACGATCGCTTGTGCAAGGGGATAGTCATCTGTGAGGGTCACGTCAATGCGAACCGACATGCCGAGCGGCGTCATTTTTTCCAAACGGACCGCGGCGCCGCCCGTCAGTGCCATTGTGGGGCGGCCGCTGGGCAGGTTCACCACCCCCAAATCCCGCCAGTGGACTCCGGCCCGGGGCACCCCCGTGCCCAGCGCCTTGGCGCAGGCCTCCTTGGCGGCGAAGCGCTTGGCGTAGCTGGCCGCCCTCTGGGCCCGCTTTTCCGACTTGGCCCGCTCCACGGGCGTGAAGACCCGTTCCACGAAGCGGTCGCCGAAGCGCTCCAAGGTGCGCTCGATACGGTTGATATAAATAAGGTCGTTGCCGATGCCCAGAATCAACAGCCGATCTCCCTAAACCCGCGGCTCGCCGGCACTGGTATCGGCGCGCACCGGCCCCTCGGAACTTGCCTCGTCGGCCACCGCCTCGGCGACCTGCTCCAAGCGACCCTTCATGCGCCGCTGCCGGGCCAGGCGCACGAGCTTGTTCTTGCGGTTCTGCTGATACTTTTCCACGAGGAAGCGCACGGGGAAAAAGGAAAGGAACCAGGCCGCGACCGCCCAGGGCAGGCCGCCCACGATCATGGGCACGAAGACGTCGAAGAAATGGTTTTTCAGGTAGGTGAAGCCGATTTTGTCCGGCAACGCGGTGGCCCGGTCAATGCCCAAAATCCAGACACCGGTCTCGAAGATCAAAATCCAGATGAAAGGAAAGGTCCAAGGATTGCCGATCGCCGTCCCCACCGCCGAGGCGATGATGTTGGCGCGCATCAAAAGCGCCAAGGCACCGGCCAGGATAAAATGGAAAAAGATGAAGGGCGTAAAGGAAATGGCCGCCCCGCAGGCAAAGCCCATGGCGATCTTGGTGGGCGTACCCGGCAAGCGGCGCAGGCGATGGCTCAGATAAGCGGCCTGACGGCGCCAGCCGCCGGAGGGCCAAACGATATGGCCGACCCGCTTGACCATGGGAATGGGATTGCGACGTCTAAACATGAGGCGGCTTTTCCCCTGGATCCGCCATAAGGCAACAGATTTGCACTTCCCCCACGCTCAAGCCCATTACCCCCGTGCCCGGTCGACGGAGGTGATCACGGGCATGGCCCGCAAGGCGGCGATGATGTTGCTCAGATGCTTCACATCCACCACTTCCACGTCGATCAGCATCTCGAAAAAATCCATGGAACGATTGGTGATTTTAAGGTTCGAGATATTGCCATGGTTCTTGCCGATGATGGTCGAAAGGCTGCCCAGGCAGCCCGGCTCGTTGGCCACCACGATGTGCAGGCGGCCGGTGTGGGAATCCCCCACGTCATTTGAATCCCAGGCCACGTCGACCCAGCGCTCCGGGGAGTCCTGAAAATTCTCCAGGGTCTCGCAGTCAATGGTATGGAGGGTCACGCCCTTGCCCGTGGTGACGATGCCCACGATGCGGTCCCCCGGCAGGGGATGGCAGCAATGGGCATAATGCACGGCCATGCCCGGGATCAGGCCCTTGATGGGCACCACCGTGTCCGAAGGCCCGCCCTTTGCCTTGCCCGGGCGGGACATGGGCACCACGTTTTTCGTCCGGCTGTCCTCCTTGGCGCCCGGGTAGACCGCCAAGAGAACCTGCCGGGCGGCCAAATGACCCTGTCCCACCTGGACATAAAGATCCGCCGGGCTCGGGGCCTTGAATTTTTTCAAGACGCCGTCGATGCCTTTTTCCGTGAAGGCATAGCCTTCCTGCCGGAAGGCCTTTTGCAGCATTTGCCGGCCCAGTTCCTCGTACTGTTCCCGCTCCTTCAGGCGCACGAAACGGCGCAGGCGGGCCTTGGCTTTGCCGCTGACGACGAATTGTTCCCAATCGGGCGACGGTGTCTGGGCCTTTGAGGTGAGGATTTCCACTTGATCGCCGTTCTGCAGCTGGGTGCGCAGCTGCACCAGGCGCCCGTTCACCTTGGCGCCCACGCAGGTGTCGCCGATCTCGGAATGGACCGCGTAGGCGAAATCGATGGGCGAGGCCCCCCTTGGCAGGGCGATCACCGTGCCCTTGGGCGTGAAGCAAAATACCTCGTCGTGGAACATCTCCAGCTTGGTGTGCTCCAAGAACTCTTCGGGGCTGGAGGCATGTTCCAGGATGTCGAGCAATTCCCGCATCCAGCGGTACTGGCGCCCGTCCACGTTCTGGGCGCCCTGCTTATAGCGCCAATGGGCCGCCACGCCCAGCTCGGCCACTTGATGCATCTTCAAGGTGCGGATCTGCACTTCGATGCGCTGGCGCTCGGGCCCGATCACCGTCGAGTGGATCGATTGATAGCCGTTCGCCTTGGGGGTGGAGATATAGTCCTTAAAGCGCCCCGGCACCACGGAGTACTGGCCATGAATAATGCCCAGGGCCTGATAGCATTGGGCCGCGTCCTTGACCTCCACCCGGAAGGCCATGATATCCGACAGCTGCTCAAAGGCGATATTTTTGCGCTGCATCTTGCGCCAGATGGAATAGGGCCGCTTCATGCGTCCGGTGACGCTGGCCGATAGGCCGCCGTCGCTCAGGCAGAGGTCCAACTCGTCGATGATGCGCCGGGGCAGGTCCTCGCCCTGATCCTTCAAAAAGGCCAGGCGGGCCTCGATGGATTCCCGCCCCTCGGGATTGAGCTGGGCGAAGGCCAGATCCTCCAGCTCGTCCCGGAACCGCTGCATGCCGATGCGCTCCGCCAGGGGGGCATAGATCTCCATGGTCTCCCGGGCGATGCGCCGGCGCTTTTCCTCGGATTTGATGAACTTTAGGGTCTGCATGTTGTGCAAACGGTCCGCCAGCTTTACCAGCAAGACCCGGATGTCGGTGGACATGGCCACCAAGAGCTTGCGGAAGTTCTCGGCATTCTTGGTCTGCTCGGACTGCAGCTCCAGGCGCCCCAACTTGGTAACCCCGTCCACCAGACGGGAGATGTTATCGCCGAACATCTCTTCGATATCCGAGAGGCTGGCTTCGGTATCTTCCACCACGTCGTGCAGCAAAGCGGTGACGATGGAGGAATCGTCCAGCTTCAAATCGGTTAAAATGCCAGCAACTTCAATGGGGTGGGAAAAATAAGGATCACCCGAAGCGCGCTTTTGCGAGCCATGCATCTTCATGGCATACACATAGGCGCGGTTGAGCGCGTCCTCATCCGCGTTCGGGTCGTAGGATTTGACCCGCTCTACAAGTTCAAACTGGCGTATCATAGCCTGCTTTACCCAAGGGCCGACCGCCGATAACCGCACGGGCGAATCCGGCCCCTCTTATCCCCATTATATGGGCCGAGTTACCGGCATCGGACCGCATCGGCGCCAATACCCTCCGCCCCCGGCACCCGGAAAGCGCCGATTTGGCACTAAGCATAGTTAGATATTCGCTCAGCGCCAAGCTGCGATCTTGACGCTCACCGTCAAAACCGCCGCAAAATCCAATGTAAAGCAGGATAAATATCAGTTTGTTAATGCAAGACCGACGTCAAAGGCCGGCCCGCCGCACTAAGCCTTTAGATTGCCGTCAATCCTTAAGATCAACGTCCTCGTACAAAACCGCCGGGCCGCCGTCGATCTCCACGGCGCCGCCCATGACGGCCCCCAGATCGGCGGTCTCCGCCCCCACTTCGGCCGGCTCAGGCGCCTTCTCATCTGCCCCAACCTGTTCTCCGGCCTGACTCGCGGTTTGGAAATCGGCCAGTTCTTCTTCCGGTTCGTCGGCCTCCACGTGTTTTTGGTGGCCCAAAATCAAGGCTTCTTCTAGTTCGCCCAGGTCGACCGTCTCATCGGCGATCTCCCGCAAGGCCACGACGGGATTTTTGTCGTCGTCCCGGTCCATGGTCAGGCTGGCCCCGGCCGAAATATCCCGCGCCCTTTGTGCCGCTTTCATGACCAGCTCGAAGCGATTGGGGATTTTCAGTACGCAGTCTTCAACCGTGACGCGGGCCATGTCGTCTTAACTCCTTGATTTTGCAGGATTGCCGTTTTGTTCTCTGCCGACGGCGGCGGGACTATAGGTCCCGGGCGCCAAAAACGCAAGTCTCTTAACAATCGGACGGATTGTCCATCACCTGGATCGCCTGATCCCCTGGCAGATCCTTTGCTAACTCTCCGACCGATTTGCCGCTGACCGGATGCACCCAGTCCGGCGCGATATCCATGAGAGGCAGGACCACGAAGGCCCGCTCGGCCAAACGCGGGTGGGGCACCAGCAAGGCCGGCGGCGCGGAAATCACTTGGTCGTGATAGGCGAGCAAATCAAGGTCCAAGACGCGGGATGCGTTGCGCGCGGCCCGCACCCGGCCAAACCGGTCCTCGATCCCCTGCATCAGGGACAGCAGC
>JANQKX010000331.1 GCA_028280915.1 Kiloniellaceae bacterium | reverse complement strand
TGAGCGAATATGAATGAAGTCGCCGGCTGTTAGTAGCCGGTTACAAATAGTAGACTTTCCCGAACCCGATAAGCCGTGCGTAATAACTAATGTGGCAGTTTTAATTTGGCTGTAGTTTTCGGCGAGAGTCAGGTATTGCCGGCATTGTAGCAATAGCCGGTCTTTTTCCAGATCAGTTGCTGCTGGTTTGGCTAAGCTGAGTGCGGCAACTTTGGCCCGTACTACAGCGCGGTATACTAAATAATAGCGTAGTACCCGTAAGCCGAAGTAGTCGGCCGTTATTTGCAAGTAGCGATTTAGGCATAGTTTGGCGTAGTGAGCATAATCGTGATCAAATAAATCACTAATTAGAAATGCCAAATCGCTAATCACGTCGATACAACGCAGTTGTTCATTAAACTCGATGCAATCGAAGGGTATGATTTGTTGTTGTAAGTACAGTAAATTGGCTAAATGTAGGTCGCCGTGGCACTCACGGACGTAACCTTGCTGATTACGTTGTTGTAAGTCGTCGTGAATTCTATTTTTTTCTTGTTTGCTCCAATTGCCTAACGTTGCTAATTGTTGTTGTTGAGTGGCATCAAGTATATTTCTATTGATGTGAGAATAGTTGTCCATCACCCAGTAATGTATATTATCTGCTTCGCCAAATCGTTTATTATGTGTTGTGGGCGCAACACTTTTATGCATATTAGCCACAGCGCTGGCCAACTGTTCAATAATGGCTGTTGTGAGTTGTTTGCGTTCCACCATATGTAATAGCACGGTATCCTGCGGGAACTGCCGCATCTTGACGGCATATTCGATGATCTGCTTATCGTTATTTGTTGGGCTATGTAATGTGGGTTGGGCTGCTGGCCATCGTTGTTCAAGCGGTGCTCATCTTCCTCTTCGTCGGTTTGATTACTTGGCTATATGTGCAGCGCAACGTGCTGCGCCGCCTGGGTGAATTAGGGGACGTGATGCAACGCCTGGCCCGGGGCGAGCTGACCGCGCCCGTGCCCCTGTCGGGCCGCGACGAGCTTACCGACATGGCGCGCACGGTGCAGGTCTTCAAGGACCAGGCCATCGTGAAGCAGGCCTTGGAGGAGGAGCGGGCGCGCACGGAGGTGGAACTGCGCCGGCACCAAACCGAGCTGAAGGAATTGGTGGCCGAGCAAACCGGCCAGTTGACCGAGACCAACGCCCGCCTGGTGCAGGAGGTGGAGAACCACCAGCAGGCCCGGCGCGCGGCGGAACGGGCCAACCGGGCGAAATCGGAATTCCTCGCCGCCATGAGCCACGAGATACGCACCCCCATGGCCGGCATCCTGGGCATGCTGCGCATCCTGGCCGATTCCCCCCTGTCCGAGGCCCAGCGGGCGCGCCTGGCCGTGGTGCGCTCGTCGAGCCAGACCTTGCTGGGGATTTTAAGTGACATCTTGGACTACTCGAAGATCGAATCCGGCGAAATCGACGTGGCCGAGGCGGATTTCGATTTGCAGCAGCTGGTCGATGACCTGGTCGGTGTCTTGCGTTTTCATGCGGACAAGCAGCAGGTGGCCCTCTCGGCCCAACTGGCCGATGACGTGCCGCCGATCCTCAAGGGCGATCCGGGCAAGCTGAGCCAGATCCTGATCAACCTCATCGGCAATGGCATAAAGTTCGCCCGGCACGGCCATGTGACCTTGACGGTGCGGCGGGTCCAGGCGGCGGAGCCGGAAGATCTCACCCTGTCCTTTCAGGTGCGCGACGACGGGCCCGGCATCGCGCCGGAAGATCAGGCCCGCTTATTCGAGGCCTTTTTTCAGGCCGGCGGCGGCAAGTCGGGCCGCCACGAGGGCACCGGTTTGGGCCTGGCCATCTGTCAGCGTTTGGCCAAGGCCCTGGGCGGCGCCATCGCCGTGGACAGCAAGGTTGGCGAAGGCACCTGCGTCACCGTGACCTTACCCTATCTAGAGGGCAGCCATGATCGGGTCGTTCCCGCCAACGATGTCTTGCCCGGCGGGCAGGGCGCGCTGGGCGAAAGGCAGGTGCTCTTGGTGGAGGACAACGAGGTCAACGCCATCGTGGTGCGTACCTTCCTGGAACGCATGGGCCACCAGGTCACTGTGGTGGGCGATGGGGAAACGGCGGTCTCCCTGGTGCAGGAAAAAACCTTCGACGTGGTGCTGATGGACATTTCCCTGCCGGGCATGGATGGGGTCGCGGCCACGACGCGGATCCGTGCCTTGGCGGACAAGACCGTGGCGGAGATCCCCATCGTCGCCATGTCGGCCCATGTGTTTCAAAACGAGGTCACCGAGCATCTGGAAGCGGGCATGGATGCCTTCATCGGCAAGCCCGTCTCGCCGGAACGCCTGGCTCAGGTTTTGGAAGATCTGCTGCTGCAGGGGCGCCAGGGCCGCGTCATCAGCCCCGCGCCTGGCGGGGACTCCGGAACATCCGGCGACACGGCCCTCATCGACCTGGCGGTCTTGGAGCAGGACCTGCGGGATTTGGGGACGGAAAAGACCCGCCGCATCGTGCAAGTCTTCGAACGGGAGGCTTTGGCCGCGGAGCAGGACCTGGCTCGTGCCTTGACGGACCAAGACTGGGCGGCCGTGGGCAAGGCGGCCCACCGGCTGAAGGGTTCGGCCGCCAGCCTGGGCTTGCGGGCCTTGGAAAACGCGGCCGGAAACTTGGAGCAGGCGGTTTTATCCCCTGGCGATGGGGACGCCTCCCAGGAATTGGCCAGGCAGACCCGTCACCTGGCGGATTTGATGCAGCCGTCCAAGGAAGCCCTGCAGGAAGCCTGGCAGCGCATCGGCGGCGTGGCGGCCCAGGCCTCTTAGGGAAAGTGCGCTCAATGGGCGGTGGAACTGTCCATGGCGAAGACGTAGCCTTCCCCGTGGGCGGTGACGAAGATCTCCGGGTCCTTGGGGTTGGTTTCGATCTTTTGCCTTAGGCGCCGTACCAGCACGTCGATGGTGCGGTCGTTGGGCTCCCAAGAGCGGTGGGTAATCAGATCCAGCAGGCGGTCCCGCGACAACACCTCTCCCGGCCGGGCGGTGAAGGCACTGAGCAGTTCATACTCCGCCCGGGTCAAGGGCGTGCGCTCGCCCCCCGGGTTGGTAAGGCGGCGGGTCCGCACGTCGAAGTGCCAGCCCGCGAAGCGGCGCACGGGGCTTTCCGGCCGGGCCGCGCCCAAGGTGCGGCGCAGCAGGTTCTTCGCCCGGGCCAAGAGCTCCCGAGGATTGAAGGGCTTGGTCACGTAGTCGTCCGCGCCCATTTCCAGCCCCACGATCCGGTCCACGTCGTCGACCCGGCCGGTCACCAGGATGATGCCGATCTCGGACTTGGCCCGCACCTCGCGGGTCAGCTCGAGCCCGTCCTCGCCGGGCAGGTTGATGTCCAGTAGCAAGAGGTCCGCCGGATCTTCCGTCATGATACGACGCATGGCCAAGCCGTCCCCGGCCTCGCTTACCCGGTGGCCGGCGGCCTCGAAATAACCGGCGAGCTTGGCCCGGGTGACGGAATCGTCTTCCACCACCAGAACATGGGCGGCGCTATTGGGGTGCATGATCCGGGCGTCCTCGCTCTCCGGGGTTGTGACGGAACGCATGTTAACATAATTTCATATCTTTATACAAACTGTACATGTCGGGCGCGCACGTCATTCACATCCGCGCTCTATTCTGAGAAGCCTTCGGGGACCTCTCGGTCCCGAGCAACAAACACCCAAGGCGCCGATTCCACGGCGTCCTCAGCAAGGAGGTCTAGATGTTATCAGCGAACAAGTTCGTGGCGGGCGCGTGTTTCGGGGCCATGGTGGCCTTTTCCGGTGCCGCCTTTGCGGAATCTTCCGATCCCATCAAAATTCCCATCCACAACTGGTCGAGCCAGATCGTGGGCGCCAATGTGGTGGGCAAGATCCTGAACGAAGCGGGCTACGAGGTGGAATACATCCCCGCCGACAGCCAGGTGGTCTACACCTCCATGTGCGAAGGCGACATCGACCTGGTGCACGAAGTATGGCAGGGCGCTTTTGGCGTGGCCTTTGAAAAGGTGGTGGACGAGGGCTGCGTGATCGACGCGGCGACCCACGATGCCAAGACTCGTGAGGAATGGTGGTATCCGGCCTATGTGGAAGAACTTTGCCCGGGCTTGCCCAGCTGGGAAGCTCTGAACGGCTGTGCCGAGTTGTTCTCCACGCCCGAGACCCAGCCCAAGGGGCGCTTCCTGGCCGGTCCGGTGGACTGGTTGAAGCACGACCATGAGCGGGTCGAGGCTTTGGGCATGAACTTCGAGGTGGTCAACGCGGGCTCCGCGGCGGCCTTGTGGGCGGAATTGGATTCCGCGTCCAAGCGCAACGCGCCCATCGTGTTGTTCAACTGGACTCCCAACTTCATTGAAGCGGTCTACGACGGCAAGTTCATCGAATTCCCCGAGTACGGCGAAGGCTGCTTGGACGACCCGTCCTGGGGCAGCAACGCCGACATGACCTACGACTGTGGCAATCCCAAGGATGGCTATCTTAAAATCGGCGTCTGGGAAGGCATGCCGGAGAAATGGCCGGGTGCCTATGGGATCGTTGAGAAAATCAATCTCAGCAACCACGACCTGGCGGTCATGGCCAAGCTGGCCGACGTGGACGGCATGGAGCCGGAAGAAGCCGCCGACCAGTGGCTGGCGGACAATGAAACCCGCTGGCGGTCCTGGGTCGACGGCGCCGGCAGCTAAGTTCTGCTCAGCTCCAGCACCCCGTCCGGGCAATGGCCCCGGGCGGGAGGCTGGGGTTTTGACCGATCGTAACATACAGTAACGATACATAACTTGAACAACGCACAACTTGCAGCGACAGCCTGTGGGGCAATGCCGGAACGTTTGGTCTTTACATGATTGAGGGCATCCGGCGGGAGGCGAGCGATGAGCGAAGCAATCTTGCAGTGCCGGAATGTTTGGAAACTTTACGGCCACGATCCCAAAGGATTTTTAAGCAGCCATGGCGGGAGCCCCGATTTCGATACCATCCGGGCCGCCAACTATATTCCCGCCGTGCGTCACGCGAGCCTTGAGGTGAACAAAGGTGAAATCCTCATCATCATGGGCTTGTCCGGCTCCGGCAAATCCACCTTGGTGCGCTGCCTCTCCCGTTTGATCGACGCCACCGCCGGGGAAATCCTTTTCGAAGGCCAGAACCTGTTGCAGGCCAGCGACAAGGAAATGATCGACCTGCGGCGTCACCGCATGGGCATGGTGTTCCAGAACTTCGCGCTCCTACCCCACCGCACCGTCTTGCAGAACGTGGCCTTTCCCTTGGAGGTGCAGGGCATCGACCGGCACACCCGGGAGGAGCGGGCCAATCAAATGATCGAGCTGGTGGGCCTCGAGGGCCGTGAGGGCTATTACCCCCGCGAGCTGTCCGGCGGTCAGCAGCAACGGGTCGGCATCGCCCGCTCCCTGGCCGTGGGGCCGGATCTGTGGTTCCTGGACGAGCCCTTCTCCGCCCTCGACCCCTTGATCCGGCGGGAAATGCAGAATGAGTTTTTGCGCCTGCAGGCCATGCTGCACAAGACCATCGTCTTCATTACACACGATTTCGACGAGGCCATTCGCCTGGCCGACCGCATCGCCATCATGAAGGACGGCGCCATCGATCAGCTGGGCACCGCCGAGGAACTGATCAGCAACCCGGCGACCGACTACGTGCGGGAATTCACCAAGGAAATCTCCCGGGAGAAGTTGCTCACGGTGAAAAGCATCATGGGTCCCGTAACCGATGGTAATGGCGCGGTTGCCGAAGTGGTGGAAGACGTGGTGGAATCCGGCCAATTGCTGTCCGAAGTGGCCGGGCGCCTGTTGCGGGCCTCGGCGCCCGTGCGGGTGGTGGACGCCGAGGGCGCGCCCGTGGGCATGATCACCCGCGATCGGGTGGTGGACGCCCTATATGGCCCGGACCATGGCCAAGAGGCGAGGGCCTGAGCCATGAGCTCCGCCGAAATCAACGCCACATCCAACGATGTGGCCGCGCCGCCCCAACGCACCAACCACGCCATCGGTCTGGCCATCGTGCTGGCCCCTTTTATCATCCTGATGGCGGCCAAGCCGCTGCTGCCCGACTGGGCCGATGTGGGGCCCACCGCCTGGGCGGTGCCTTTCGTGGATTGGGTGAACGCCGTGGTCGGCGTGATGACCAAATACAAGATCCTGGGGCTCTTCACCATCAAGGACGTGACCCGCGCCCTGGCCGAGGTGGTGGTCTGGCCCTTGGACTTCGTGCAGGGCCTCTTGGTCTCGGGCTTTCGCTCCCTGGGTTTGCCGTCCTTGCCCTGGGTCATGATCGTGGGGCTGGCGACGGTGCTGGGCTGCTGGCTGAAGGGCTGGCGCCTGGGCCTGTTGGCCGGGGGCTGCATTTTCTACATCGCCTTGTTCGGCAAGTGGAAGCTTTCCATGATCACCCTCTCGGTGATCCTGGTGGCCGCGCCCATCGCGGGCATCACCGGCTTGCTGCTGGGGATCGCGGCGGTGAAATGGCGTGGGTTCGAGCGGGTCCTGTGGCCCATCCTCAACGTCATGCAGTCCATGCCCCACTTCTCCTACCTCATCCCGGTGGCGGTCTTCATCGGCGTGTCCCACAAGGCGGGCGCCATCGCCACCATCTTGTTCGCCATGCCGCCCATGGCCCGCTTGACCATCCTGGGCCTGCGCGGGGTCGGTAAGGAAGTGATCGAGGCCGGGGTCATGGCCGGCTGCACCAAGCGCCAGATGCTGTGGAAGGTGGAGGTGCCGGCGGCGCGCCACACCCTCATGGTCGGCGTCAACCAAGTCATCATGCAGTGCCTGGCCATGGTGGTCATCGCCTCCTTCGTGGGGGCCAAGGGCCTGGGGCAGGACTTGCTGTTCCGCTTGCAGTCCCTGCGCATCGGCCAGGCTCTGGAAATCGGCGTGGCGATCGTCTTCATCGCCGTGATGCTGGACCGCCTGTCCTTGGCCATGAGTGAAAAGCAGCCCGAACACAAACGCAGCGGTCCCTTTTGGCAGGTGCATCCCTATCTGACCGCGGCGGGCGCGGTGGTTATCCTGTCCCTGATCGCGGCCTGGATCACGCCCATTGCTCATACCCTGCCGAAAAACCTCACCATCACCACGGCGCCGTTCTGGGACGGCCTGGTGGATTATGTGACCCTGCACCTGCATGCGCCCTTGCAAATTTTCAGGGACGCCTTGCTGATTCACGTGCTGATCCCCTTGCGTAGCTTTTTCCAATGGATCCCCTGGGTTGCCGTGGCGGCCCTGGTGGCGACCATCGGCTGGCGTTTGGGTGGCTGGCGTTTGGCGGCGGGCAGCAGCGCCTTCGTGGTCTACATCGCCCTAACCGGCTATTGGGAGCGGGCGTCGATCACCGCCTACATGGTGTTCTTTTCCCTTCTGGTCTGCGTCGCCATCGGCCTGCCCCTGGGCATCTGGGCCTCCGGCGGGCCGCGCAAGGCCAAGGTGGTGCAATTCCTCTGCGACACCTTCCAGACCTTCCCGTCCTTCATCTACCTGATCCCGGTGATCATGCTGTTTCAGGTGGGCGACGTGGCGGCCATTGCGGCCATCGTCATCTACGCCGCCATCCCCACGGTGCGCTACACCACCATCGGCCTGCGCGACGTGCCGCCGACCACGGTGGAGGCCGCCATCACCTCCGGCTGCACGCCTTGGCAGGTGTTGTGGAAGGTGCGCATGCCCCTGGCCCTGCCCCAGATCATGCTGGGGGTGAACCAGACCATCATGTTCGCCCTCTTCATGGTGATCATCGCCGCTTTCATCGGCACCAAGGATCTAGGTCAGGAGATCTTCAAGTCCCTGACCTTCGCCGATGCCGGCAAGGGCCTCGTCGTCGGTCTCTGCGTCGCCTTCATGGGCTTGGCGGTCGACAGGCTGGTGACGGAATGGGCCACCAAGCGCAAACGGGAACTCGGCCTGGCGGTGTGAGTGGTATG
>JANQKX010000314.1 GCA_028280915.1 Kiloniellaceae bacterium | reverse complement strand
GCCTTCGGGGCCGGTGATCGGGCTTTCGGTGATCCCCAGGCTTTGCCAGCCGGGCAAGGCATTCAGCCAGCCGTCGATACGGCCGCAGACCTCGTCATGCAGTGCGGGGTCGCGCACCACCCCGCCCTTGCCGACCCGGCCCTTGCCCACCTCGAACTGGGGCTTGATCAGCGCGATCAGATAGCCGCCTGGCCGCAGCAAATCGAGAGAGGCCGGCAGGATCGTCTCCAAGCCGATAAAGCTGGCGTCGCAAACCACCAGATCCACGGCATCGGGCACCAATTCCCAGTTCAGGTGGCGGGCGTTGGTGCGCTCCAGGACCACCACCCGGTCGTCCTGGCGCAGAGACCAGGCCAGCTGGCCGTGCCCCACGTCCACCGCATAGACCTTGGCGGCACCCCGGCTGAGCAGCACATGGGTAAAGCCGCCGGTCGACGCACCCACGTCCAGGCAGCTCCAGCCCGCCGGGTCGATCCCGAAGTGATCTAGCCCTTTGACAAGCTTCAGCCCGCCCCGGCTGACCCAGGGATGGGGGGCGCCGCGCACCTCCAAGGGTTGGTCTTCCTTGACCCAATCGCCGGGTTTGTTGAGGCGCTGCTCGCCGGTGAAGACCTGGCCAGCCATGATCAAGGCTTGCGCCTTGCTGCGGCTTTCCACGAGGCCGCGCTTGACCAGCTCTTGATCCAGGCGCTGCTTCTTGGCGGAGGGCACGGAGAGGTCCGGCGATCAGGCCCGCGCCGGCGACTCCACCTGCGCCTGGCCCAAGGCCTGCAGGGCCGCGGCAACGATCCCCTTGGCATCCAGGCCCGCCTGGGCTACCTGCAAGGGCGGCTTGTCGTGATCGATGAAGTAATCCGGCAAGGTGAGCGGACGGAATTTCAAGCCGTTTTCCAGCAGACCTTCATTAGCCAGGTAGGTCATCACCTGGGTGGCGAAGCCGCCGATGGCGCCCTCTTCCACGGTCAGGAGCACTTCGTGCTCCCGGGCCAAGCGGCGCACCAAGTCGTGGTCCAGGGGCTTGGCAAAACGGGCGTCGGCCACGGTGGTGGAGAGCCCACGGGCCGCCAGTTCGTCCGCCGCCGCCAGGGAATCCGCCAGGCGGGTGCCATAGGACAGCACGGCGATCTTGGTGCCTTCGCGCAGGATCCGCCCCTTGCCGATCTCCAGGGGTGTGCCCCGCTCGGGCATCTCCAGGCCCAGGGCCTCGCCCCGGGGATAGCGGAAAGCCGAGGGACGGTCGTCGATCTGGCAGGCCGTGGCCACCATGTTCATCAGCTCCACCTCGTCGGCCGCGGCCATGAGCACGAAGCCGGGCAAGCAGCCCAAATAGGTGACGTCATAGCTGCCCTGATGGGTCACGCCGTCGGCGCCAACCATGCCCGCCCGGTCGATGGCGAAGCGCACGGGCAAGGACTGGATGGCCACGTCGTGCACCACCTGGTCATAGGCCCGCTGCAGGAAGGTGGAATAGATCGCCGCGAAAGGCCGGAATCCCTCACAAGCCAGGCCGGCACAGAAAGTGACCGCGTGCTGTTCGGCAATGCCCACGTCAAAGGTGCGCTCGGGGAATCTTTCCCCGAACTTGTTGAGACCGGTGCCCGAGGGCATGGCCGCGGTCACGGCGACGATCTTGTCGTCGCGCTCCGCCTCGGCGATCAGCCCGGCGGCAAAAACGTTCTGATAGGCCGGCGCCTTGGGGGTCGGCTTGGCCTGCTTGCCCGTGACCACGTCGAACTTGGCCACGCCGTGGTATTTGTCGGCCGCGTCCTCGGCGGGGGAATAACCCTTGCCCTTCTTGGTCACGCAGTGGATCAGAACCGGGCCGTCGTAGTCCGTATCGCGCACGTTTTTCAGCACGGGCAGCAGATGATCCAGATTGTGACCGTCGATGGGGCCGATGTAAAACAACCCCAGTTCCTCAAACAAGGTGCCGCCGGTCAGCATGCCGCGGGCATACTCCTCGGCCCGCTTGGCCGCGGTCTCGAAGGTGCGGGGAAAGCGCTCGGCGACGTTTTTGGCCAAGTGGCGCACCGACTGGAACGGCTTGGACGAAATCAGCTGGGACAGATAAACGCTCATGGCCCCCACGGGCGGCGCGATGGACATATCATTGTCGTTGAGAATCACCACCAGCCGACTGTTCATGGCACCGGCGTTGTTCATGGCCTCGTAGGCCATGCCCGCGCTCATGGCGCCGTCGCCGATCACCGCGATCACGTGATTGTCCTTGCCGGCGAAGTCCCGCGCCACGGAAAAGCCGAGGCCGGCGGAAATGGAGGTGGAGGAATGGGCCGCGCCGAAGGGGTCGTACTCACTTTCCCGCCGGCTGGTGAAGCCGGACAGGCCGCCACCCTGGCGAATGGTGCGAATCCGGTCCCGCCGGCCGGTGACGATCTTGTGGGGATAACACTGGTGGCTCACGTCCCAGATCAGCTTGTCGGCCGGCGTATTGAACACGTAGTGAATGGCCGTGGTCAGCTCCACCACGCCCAAACCAGCGCCCAGATGCCCACCGGTCACGGAGACCGCGTCGATCATTTCCGATCGCAGTTCGTCGGCGAAGGCCCGCAATTGGCTTTCGTCCAGTCCACGTAGATCGCTGGGCTCGTTCACCAGGTCCAGCAGTGGCGTATGTCTATTGTGACCAAAGTTGCTCACGCAAATGCCCCTTTATTTTTTGTCTTCGATGAACGCCCCCGACGGCCAGAAATGTCCGAGAGGGATCCCCCATAAACGACAAGGCGCCGAATGCCCCGCAATGAACAACAGGGTCTCACGATCGCCTCGCGACCACGAATTCGGCAGTCTGCCGTAAAAGGTCGGCCTTTTCGGCAAAAATATCAAGCTGTAAGGTGGCTTCTTTCACCAATTCTTCTGCTTTGGCACGCGCGCCGTCAACACCGAGCAGGCCCACGAAGGTCGCCTTGCCCTCCGCGCTGTCTTGACCGGTCGGTTTACCCAGCTCTTCCGGGGTCGACACCGTGTCCAAGAGATCATCGGCGATTTGAAAGGCCAGGCCGATGGCGCGGGCATAGGCCCGCAGCCGGACGCGGGCCTCATCGGGCGCCTGGCCCAGGATGGCCCCGGCCTCGCAGGCAAAGCCGATCAGCGCCCCGGTCTTGAGCCGCTGCAGCTCGGATATGCCCTCCAAATCA
>JANQKX010000266.1 GCA_028280915.1 Kiloniellaceae bacterium | reverse complement strand
TGCACGATCGAGGTGACGCCGCCGAGGGTCTTGCTCTTGGCCAGCAGGGGCTCGATCTCGCCTTGACGGCCGAACATGACAAAATCAACGTGGGGCCAGCGTTCACGGGCAATTTCGGCGCCAACGACGACGATCTCCGGCGCCGTATCCCCCCCCATGGCATCCAGCGCTATGGTTACCCGTTTTGTCACTCGGCCCCCAATTTCCGGCGCCTCACCCGGCCCTATTCAGGTCCGGTGCGGATTCGCCGGCGCCCCGTTAGCCAGCGTCGGCTTCGACCACTTCCCGGCCATCGTAGTAGCCGCAAGAGCCGCACACATGATGCGGCCGCTTTAGTTCGCCGCAGTTTGCACACTCATGGTAGCCGCCGGACGGCAGGGAGTCATGGGCCCGACGCATACCCCGCCGGGAGGGGGAGATTTTACTCTTTGGAACAGCCATTGTCTTTGTCTTTCGCAGTCAATCCTATCGCGCGCTCAATTGCGGCGGTTATTAGCCTCTTTGGCGCCTAGCCGCAAGTCCGGCCTAGAGCCCAACCAAAAAGGGATCTCGTGATGGCTCATTGCAGGCGATCCTTTAGTCCCTTCAGAACCGAAAAGGGACTGTCCTCGCCCATTTTGAGCACCTCTTCCGGCGCATTCGCCGGGGTAAACTCCACACCCTCGCTGATCGTGACCCGATCTTGGGCGCCAGCCCCCGCCCCGTGGGGATAGGGGTCCAAGGCCAGGATCAAGGTCTGCACCGCCAAATCGCCCACATCCAGGCCATTGGGGCTCAAAACTTCCGGGGTCTCCGGCCCGAAGGGATCGAGGGCCAGGTCTTCTTCCACGGCCGTTTGGCTCAAATCTTGAGTACCCGCAAGCACATAGTCCTGGCCAAACCCGGCTTCAAGCTCTGAGTCAACCGGGTCCAAGGTGACCACGCAAGCCTGCACCACCTGGGCAGTCAAGTGCCCCTCCAGCCGGAACACCCGACCGCCCCGCTGCGGCAGGATGTCATAGGTCACGACAAAGTCGCGCAGCGCCAGCAATCCGACCCGTTCCGCAATGGCCACCAGGTCCGCGGGGCCCGCAGTCAAATGCCCGCCACGAAGCCCGCCGCAGACTTTGTCCAGCGGCACGATTCGGGTGAACTCGCTCACCTGTGCAGGAGCGACAGACATGGCAAACCTATAAAGTTCGGATAAAAAGCGGCGCAAGATAGTCAAAGGCCCGCCCCGGGTCAACGACTTTCCGCCCGGCCCGGCCGCCGAATTTCGCGGGAAATCCCGTGTTGGGGCGCCTCCTCCGGCCCAGACAGCATCAAGAAGACGGCGTCAAGAAGGCGGCGCGAAGGCGATGGTGCCGGCGACCAGACTCTCCGTGGGCTGATTAGACAAATACTTTTTTTGCAGGATCAGGTATTGGGCCATTTTCGCTACGGTTTCTTCGGAAACATCGGACAGGGTGCCAAAAACGTTGCGGCGAATGGCCGCCTTGAGAACCTCTTCCCCATCCCGCAGACCTTCTTCATAGGCGGCGATGCGGCCGTAAAAGCCCTGCACCATGCGCTTGACCCGCTTGCCCACGCCAAGATCCCCGGCTCCCATTTCCCGCAGGGATTCGTCCATATCGGCGAAAAACAGGTCGTGCAGGCGCTGTGGCAGTTCCGCATCCACCTCCGAATCGCCCTTCAATCGGTTCAGCACCAAAAAGACATGCAAGGCCAGCAACTCAAAGCGGCCATCCAGGCTGTCGGGCACCCGCCAAGCGATGTAAAACTCCGGCAAGCGTGCCTGGGCCACGATCGACTCATAGATCAGGCGCTCAGGCAGCACTTCATTTTTGCGATTGAATAGTCCCAGCAACGCCATGTTTTACCTCAAAAGATCGAAAAATTCGTCTAAAGTGGTACCAAAGGGGCAATCTAGGCCTTGAATGGCACCCTTTTTTCGTTTTATCAAGCGGGCAATGATCGAAATATGACCTTTGAGCGGAAAATCCGATGAGCGCAATTTGGCGCGGCAAGGGCGCCGCAACTTTCACCGCACTGACGGCCGGTCTTCTGTTAACCAGTGCCTGTGGCAACGTGGTGTCCGTGCGGGGCAACCTGCCCGATCCGGAAATCGTTCAATCCATCGAACCGGGCATTGACAGCCGCCGCGACGTGGTCGACCGTCTGGGGTCCCCCTCGACCATTTCCACCTTTCAGGACCGGAAATGGTACTACGTGGGCCAGCTAACCGAGCAGCGGGCCTTCTTGAAGCCCGAGGTGGTCTCGCGCAGCGTTTTGGTCATCAGCTTCGATGATACCGGGCTGGTGGAAGAAACCAAGACCATGAACCTGGATGACGGTTTCCAGGTCGACCCGGTTTCCCGAGTGACCCCCACGGAAGGGCGGGAGTTCACCTTGTGGCAACAGCTCATCGGCAACTTCAATCGCCTGCCCGGCTCCATCGGCGGCGATCAATAGGACCGATCCGCAACGTCTCGTCGCCCATCGCCAGGCTTTAGCCGCAGGCAAAACAAAGGCCCCACCCGTTGCCGGATGGGGCCTTTTGCTTTCGCCGCCCGCCGTTTGGCGGGTCAAGCTCTAGTGAGCCAAGACCGCCAGCAGCAGCAAGGCCACGATGTTGGTGATTTTGATCATGGGGTTCACCGCCGGGCCGGCCGTGTCCTTATAGGGATCGCCCACCGTATCGCCGGTCACCGCGGCTTTGTGGGCTTCCGAGCCCTTGCCGCCGAAGTTACCGTCTTCGATGTACTTCTTGGCGTTGTCCCAGGCACCGCCGCCCGCCGTCATGGAGATGGCGACGAAGAGACCGGTCACGATCACACCCAGCAGCATGGCGCCCACCGCGGAGAGGGCTGCGCCCTGCCCGGCAATGGCCGAGATCACGAAATAGAGCACCACCGGCGAGAGCACCGGCAGCAAGGAGGGAATGATCATCTCCTTGATCGCCGCCTTGGTCAGCAGATCCACGCAGGTGCCGTACTCGGGCTTGCCGGTGCCTTCCATGATGCCCGGGATATCCCGGAACTGGCGGCGCACTTCGATCACCACCGAACCGGCGGCCCGGCCCACGGCGGTCATGCCCAAGGCTCCGAAGAGGTAGGGCAAAAGGCCGCCGATCAAAAGGCCCACGACCACGTAGGGGTTGGAAAGGGAGAAATCGATGCCGCCCTCACCAAACTGGAAAGCGCCGCTCTGGATAAAGTAGTCCAGGTCCGAGGTATAGGCGGCAAAGAGCACCAGGGCGCCCAGGCCGGCCGAGCCGATGGCATAGCCCTTGGTCACGGCCTTGGTGGTGTTGCCCACGGCGTCTAAGGCATCCGTGGTTTTACGCACCGACTCCTCCAGCTCCGCCATTTCGGCGATACCGCCGGCGTTGTCGGTCACCGGGCCGTAAGCGTCCAAGGCCACCACCATGCCCGCCAAGGCCAGCATGGTGGTCACCGCGATGGCGATGCCCAGCAGACCGGCCAGCAAGTGTGTGATGATGATACCGGCGACGATGATCAGCGCCGGGATCGCCGTGGCTTCCATGGAAACGGCCAGGCCTTGGATCACGTTGGTGCCGTGCCCTGTCTCGGAGGACTTGGCGACCGAGCGCACCGGGCGATAGTTGGTGCCCGTGTAGTATTCGGTCACCCAGATGATCGCGCCGGTAATGACCAGACCGACGATGCCGCAGAGATAAAGGTCGAAGCCGGAGAAGGTGCGCTCACCCACCGTATAGTCGACACCCAATCCGATCGCCCATTCGGTGACGGGCAAGAGGAGGATGGCCGACAGCACGGCCGAGGCGATAAAGCCCTTGTAGAGGGCGCCCATGATGCTCTGCGAACTGCCCAATTTGACAAAAAACGTGCCCACCACCGAGGTGATGATGCACGCGCCACCAATGAGAAGCGGATAGACCATCATGGCGTTGGCCGCTTCCGAGCCCATGAAAAAGATCGACGACAGCACCATGGTCGCGACCACCGTCACCGCATAGGTTTCGAAGAGGTCGGCGGCCATGCCGGCGCAATCGCCCACGTTGTCGCCCACGTTATCGGCGATCACGGCCGGGTTGCGGGGGTCGTCCTCGGGGATGCCCGCTTCCACCTTACCCACCAGGTCGGCGCCCACGTCGGCGCCCTTGGTGAAGATGCCGCCGCCCAGACGGGCGAAGATGGAGATCAGGGAGGCACCAAAGCCAAGGGCCACCAGGGGATCGATCAGTTCGCGCCCTTCCGCGCCGAACAGCAGCAACAGGGAATAATAGCCGGCCACGGCGATCAAGGCCAAACCGGCCACCAGCATGCCGGTG
>JANQKX010000257.1 GCA_028280915.1 Kiloniellaceae bacterium | reverse complement strand
GACTTCGATTGCAAGGGGCCAGGTCGGAGCCGGATTGAGCAATGCCGATCACCGGCCGGCCGCGGCGCATTTCATCCTGGGTCAGGCCGTAGCTCAAATAGTGTTCTAGAAATGTAACGGCGCCATCGATGTTGTCGGGATCGTTGAAACAGGCCGTGCTGCGGAGGTCTTGCGGAAGCTTCTTGCGTTTGTTGTGCATGACCGATCCCATACCTCCCTCGCGATCATAAAAAGGCCCGGCCAGCCCGATCGCGCCGTTGTGTAAACGCGCATCCTAGGCGATGAACCCGGTAAGCTGAATTTGAAGCTTTCGAATTGTTGTTCTATAGATTTGAAACATTGATGCCAGTTGTGGGACTTATGGGGAACGGGCATGACAAGACGGAGAAAGGCATTTTCCGGCCAGATAAGCGACGTGGACCTGCGTTTGGTGCGCGTCTTCAAGACTGTCAGCGAGTGCGGCAGCCTCTCGGCGGCGCAAACGAAGCTGGGCTTGGGTCTGTCAACCATATCCAAGCACATCTCGGATTTGGAGACGCGCTTCGGCATGCGCCTTTGCCATCGAAACCGGGGCGGCTTCCAGGTTACCCAGCAGGGCCAGCAAGCCTTGGCCTATATTGACCAATTGCTCGAATCGATCGACGACTTCAAGGTGAACATCGCCAGCATCAACGAGGACTTGGTGGGCAAGATTGAGATCGGCGTGGTTGACTACGCGGTTTCGGACGAAAAAAACCCGCTAATCCACGCCATTCGCCGGTACCGGGAGATTGCGCCACAGGTCACCATCAACCCGGTTGTGGGCACGCCCAGCGAGGTCGAACGGGGCATCGTGGACGGGCGCTTTCATATTGGCATCGTGCCCGACTATCAGCGCCTGCCCAGCCTGCAGTATGTTCACCTCTATGACGAGATCGCCGGACTGTTCTGCGGCGGACGGCATCCGCTTGCCCAGGTGATCAGCCGTGGCGGGCGGCTGGAAGAGCAGGACGTTTACCAGTATGAGCTTGTGCATCGCGGGTTCTTCGAGAGCGAAAACCTGCGCCGGGTAAAACAGCGATTCCCCGTGGGCAGCGTGGTCGATCAGACCGAAGCCCTCCTCGTGCTGGTTCAAAGCGGGGCCTACCTGGGGTTTTTCCCGGTGCATTGCGCGACATCCATTCAAAGCAAGGTCCATGAAGTGCTGCCGGAATCCTTCCGGTACTCCATGCCCATCTGCGCCATCTTCCGCAAGAACCGCCACCAGTCCGCTTTTCTTCAGGGCTTCCTCGATCAAGTGCTGGAGTATGAACCGGACGGCCCCGGCCGGCCCTGAAGTAACGGCACCGAGCCTCGGTGAACTCGAAAACACTTATGGGAGCTTGGGCATTGATCCGGCATTGCCGTCGGGTGGTCAGTTGCCCTGCCCGATTGGCGAATTGCTTCGCCCCCGCATCCCGGCACACCGGCGACGCTTAAAATATCGATATCTATCGATGTGACTAACATCACTTTCACATTCTTCGTGGTGAAGACTTATCACAAAATGTTTGACGTTGCTCGACGAAAGATTGGCGCATCATGAATTGCGCCGGGGCCGCGCTCAAGTGGCCATCCGGTGCCATTCAACAAAGACCAAAAACAGCAATTCTTCAAATTCAGATCGTCGTCGAGGCCAATTAGAACAGGAGAGGACACATGAAAACGACAAATGGTTCCAAACCCCGGTCGCAGACACAGCCGTTCCTTCAGCGCACTTTAGCCAAAACCCTGACAAAGACCCTGGCCATCGGTGTGGTGACCCTGGGCAGCGCCGCCGGCTCCCAAGCGATGGCCGACAATCTTATCAGTTGCGCATACCCCTTCTGGTTTGGGTTTGCCCCCGCCCCCGTGGCCGATGAAATGGGATACTTTGCCGAGGAAGGCATCGAGTTCGAAGCGGTTTTTGACAACGACCGCGCCAACGTATTGCCGGGTCTGGAACAGGGTGACATCAACTGTACCATGCGCACAATCGGCGAGCATATGTCGCGCCCCCTAACCGCGGATTCGAATCTGGTCGTCATCGGTGTCATCGACGTTTCCATCGGCGCCGATGGCGTGGTCGCGGCCCCGGGGATCGAGTCGGTCAAGGACCTTGTGGGAAAGACCTTCGCCGGTGAGATCAATCACCCGGGCACGCTCATGACGGCTCACGCCCTGAAGGCCGAGGGGCATAGCTTGAAAGACGTCAATCTCCGTCTCATTGCCACCGACGACAGCCCGGCCGTCTTCGAGGACCCGGAGGTCGCCGCCGTGGCCACCTGGGAACCCATGATGAGCGAGATCGTCGCCAATACCGCAAGGGAGGGTTCCAAGATCCTGCTTTCCTCGAAAGACTTTAACGGCCTCATAACCGATGTGGTGATTGTGAACCGGGACGACTACAACGCCAATCGGGAAAAGTACGCGGCTTTTATGCGCGGTATCTATCGGGCGGTCGACCTCTATAACAAGGACCCGGAAAAATTCCTTGAGGTGGCGGCGCCGGGATTTGACGTGACGCCCGAGCAAATGAAAGTCGACTTGGCAGGTGTTTATTACACCTCCTATGAAGACGCGCAGTCCTTCTTCGGTACGGACGGGTCGGAGCCGAAGCTGAAGCAGGTCACGGAAGATCTCACCGAAATCAGCGTCGATCTTGATTTGATGGATGCGCCAATCCCTTACGAAGCCATGGTGGATCCAACTCTCACCGACGGTCTCTTTGACGGCAAAACCCGATAGGGATCGGGGGGCCGCGAGGTACACCGGGGATCGAGCTTTCCCTGTCGCCGAGCCCCGGTGTGCTCTCGGCCGATCCTAGATTTGGCGCCCTTGCAACGGGCGGCCGCCAGCGCAGCCAATTGGCGAAATTGGCGGGGCGGTCCTGGTCAAGCCATACGTCGTCAAGCGGCGTTTGCCTCTTTTAAAAACCACAAGGTGGCGGGTAAGTGGCCATATCATCGACTTCATCCAAGACCAGCCGGCGCGCCAAACTCGCCGCCGCTCTGCTCTCCTATCGAGGCAGGACCGAACCGCGCACGGACCTTATTCTGGGGCTTGCGGCCTTCATCATTTTTCTCGGCATTTGGTACGTTATTGTCCTGACCGGCTTGGTCTCCGCGCGTTTTTTGCCCCTTCCGGGCGACGTTATCGGGACACTGTTCCGCTTGCTCGGCGAAGCGAGTTTTTTGAACGACGTGTGGATTTCCGTCGCCCGGGTCTGGGGCGCCTTTTTCCTCTCCGCCGTCATGGCCGTGCCCATCGGCATCTGGATGAGCAGCTACCGGATTGTCGGCTCCCTTTTGGAGCCGGTCATCGACTTTATCCGTTACCTGCCCGTGCCGGCCCTGGTTCCCCTCTTGATCATATGGTTCGGGATCGGGGAAGGCTCGAAAATCGCCGTCTTGTGGATGGGCACGTTTTTTCAGCTGGTCCTCTTGGTGGCCGATGACGCCAAGCGCATCCCGCGGGAATTCATCGAAACGGGCTATACCCTCGGGGCCAAGCCTTCGCAGATTACAAAACACATTGTCCTGCCGGCCATGCTCCCCAGTCTGGTCGATAACCTGCGGATCACCTTGGGCTGGTGCTGGACCTGGATCATCGTTGCCGAGATCGTCGCCGCCAACAGCGGCATCGGACACTACATTTGGTCCATGCGGCGCTTTCTGAAAACGCCTGAAGTGATGGCCGGCATTCTGGCAATCGGGATCATCGGACTTCTCACCGATCAGGCCATCCGCGTGTGGCATCGGCGGCACTTCAAGTACCTATAAGGGTCAAGTATCTGCGAGGGACAGGGCCATGAAGCAAAACTGTTTTGTCGACGTCCGCGACGTATACAAGGATTTTGGGAGTGACGGCCCCGCCGGCGGCGCCATTCGGGTCATCGACGGCGTGTCAATGACCATCGACGAGGGCGAATTCATTGTTTACTTGGGGCCATCGGGCTGCGGCAAGACCACGCTCATGCGCATTGTCGGCGGCCTGGAAACCGCCTCGGCGGGAGAGGTGTCCCTGGCGGGTGAGATCGTCACCGGGCCGGACCGCCGCAAGGGCATGGTCTTCCAGGCCTACACCTCCTTTCCCTGGCTGACGGTTCTGGAAAACATTCGCTTCGGCACCCGTTACCGTGACGACATCGGCAAAAAAGAAAAGGACGACATTGCGCGTCACTACCTTGAGCTTGTGGGTCTGAAAGACTACGGCGATTTTTATGTGAACCGGATATCCGGCGGTATGCGGCAGCGCGTGGCCATCGCCCGCACCCTGGCCGCCGCGCCGGAGATCCTCCTGATGGATGAGCCTTTCGGGGCGCTGGACGCCCAAACCCGCGACTTCCTGCAAGAGCAGCTGCTCAGGATCTGCCGCCTGGAACGCAAGGCGGCGATTTTCGTGACACATGATGTTGAAGAAGCGGTTTTTTTGGCCGACCGGGTCATCATGTTTTCCGCCCGGCCAGCCACAATCGTAGAGGAAATTCACGTGACCAATGAACTCGGCAAGGAACGCACGGAAGAAACGAAAGAAAGCGAGGTTTTTTTCCACCTGCGCAACCATGTGCGCGACCTGATGCGCAAGCAATCGGGCCTAAAGGGTTAGCATGATGCCTGTCGCAAGAAAATCCGGACGTTTGCAGTTCGACTTTGAAGGCCGGCATATCCTCGTGACGGGCGCCAGCCGGGGAATTGGCTTGGGCGTGGCCGAGGGCTTCATCCAAGCCGGCGGCACAGTTTCCATCTTGGCCGTGGATGAAGAGGTATCGACCGTCGCCGACCAGCTCGGCGAACGCTACGACACCAAGGTCCGCGGTCTGATCTGCGACGTGACGGATCAAAAACGCGTCGCTTCCGCCCTGGAGTCACTGCCCCCTATTGACGTGCTGGTCAACAACGCGGGCCTGGAGCTTATGACGCCGATCACGGAATCGTCGCCCGAAATCACCGCCGCCTTCGAACGGGTCGTGCACATCAATGTGGTGGGCACTTATCATGTCACCCGGCTGGCGTTGCCGAAAATGGGACAGGGCGGACGGATCGTCATCACCGCCTCCATGTGGGGGAAGACGGCCGTTCCCGAGTTCGGGGCCTATTGTGCCAGCAAACACGCAAACATCGGTTTCATGCGCAGCCTGGCCAAGGAACTGGGGCCGCTCGGCATCAGCGTCAACGCGGTCTGCCCCGGCTGGGTGAGGACGGCGGCTTCCATGAAATCACTGGCCATGATGGCGAGACGGACGGGACGGGAGGAAACCGATCTATTGCGGGAGATCATCGACGCCCAAGCCTTCGACGGACTGATGGAGCCCGACGATCTGGCCGCCACATACCTTTTCCTCGCCTCCCAGGCCGCCGACAACATTACCGGTCAGGCCCTGACAGTGGATCGGGGCGAACTGCTGCAATGACACCTGAACTCCACGGTAAAACCGCCCTTGTGACCGGCGGGGCCAGAGGGATCGGCCGGGCAATCGCCTTGGGGCTGGCGCAGCGGGGCGCCGATGTGGCCTTGCTTGATGTTTCGGACATGGCCAACAGCCGGCAGCAGATTGAAGCGGCCGGGGGTCGGGTTCTGACCCTCCAGGCCGATGTGAGCCAGGAGACGGAGGTACGCCGGGCCTTTGAGCTCCTCGACCGCTGGACGGATTGTTTGGATATCGTCGTGAACAACGCGGGCATTCTTTCTGAAAAGCCCCTCCTCGAGACCTCGATGGAAGAATTCGACAAGACCATGGCCGTCAACCTGCGCGGCACTTTCTTGGTCGGCCGGGAATCCATCCGCCGCATGGCCACGTTTCGCGGTGAACGGCGGGACGGGTCTTTCCGGGTCATCAACATCGCCTCGGAACTAGCCTATCTGGGCCGCCCCTATTTTTCGCCCTATTGCGCCTCCAAAGCCGGGGTCATTGGATTGACCCGCGCCTGGGCTAGGGAATTCGCGCCGCTGATCCTGGTCAATGGGGTGGCGCCCGGCCCGGTGGACACCCCCATGATCGGCCTGGAGAACATGTCGGCCGAATGGCGGGAAAAGGAGACCCAAATTCCCCTGGGCCGGGTTGGTCAGCCGGAGGAGATCGCCCATGCCGTGGCCTTTTTGGCCGGCCCCGGGGCGACCTTTTTTTCCGGACAAACCATCGGCCCCAATGGCGGCGCCGTGATGTGCTGACGCTGTGAGCTCACGGCCCCTTTGAGAGAGGATTGAAGATGATCAAAAACCCGCCCCCTTGGCCCAACGGCGCGTGATGCGCTGTCGCCATCACCTTCGATATGGACGCGGATAGCCTCATTCATCTGGACCATCCCCGGGACGGCTTCAACCGCGTGTCCGGGCTTTCAATGTTGCGTTACGGACCCGAGATCGCGCTGCCGAGAATTCTGGAGACTTACAAGCGCCTTGACATCAGACAGACTTTTTTTGTGCCCGCTTGGTGTATCGAAACCTATCCCCATGTTGTGGAGGCCATGGTAGAAGGGGGCCACGAGGTTGCCCATCACGGCTATATCCATGAAAATCCCCTGGCCGGCGGCCGTGAAGAGCAAGCCTATTGGCTCAATCGCGGCATCGAAATCATCGAGCGCTTTACCGGGCAGCGGCCCCGTGGATGGCGCGCGCCGCTCTATAACTTTTCCAGACATTCCGCGGACTTGCTGATCGAAGCCGGCTTTGTTTACGACGCCTCCCTCATGGGAGACGATGTGCCCTATATTCTCAAAACCGATCAAGGTGAACTGGTGGAGCTGCCGTCCCATTGGGGCATGGACGATTGGCCGCAGTTCGTGCACACCATGGACCTGGACTATATGATGCCCATCAACGCCCCCTCACGCGGAATGGAGGTGTTCCGCGAGGAATTCGAGGCCATGTGGGAGGATGGCGGCCTGTGGGTATCGGTCTGGCACCCCTTCGCGACCGGACGGCTCGCGCGCTGGAAGCAGGTGGAAAAACTGATCGCCTACATGAGAGAAAAGGGCGATGTCTGGTTCGCCACCATGGAGGAAATCGCCAAGCACATACAAGCTTGCAGAAGCCAAGGCACCTACACGGCCCGGGTCGACGCATTACCCTATTACGCGGAACCGGTCTTCGTCAAAAAGGCCTAGGTCGGTTGCTCAGGCTTGCCGCCCCACAAGCAAAATTTTCAAGTCATTCACGTTAGTGCCGGTATGTCCCGTTTGAACGCCGTCACCCAGTTTGTTCAAACAGGGGGTGGCATCGTGGGCGGCAAGGGCTTGATGGAGATCCAACGCCAGCATCCGTGCCCTTTCGGCCGTGGTGCCGTCGACCAAACCGCCGGCTGAGGTCGTGGGGCCATCGGTGCCATCCGTATCCAGGCCCAGGACGGCCACGTTGTGCATTCCCTGGATTTCAAGGGCGGCCGAAAGGGCAAATTCCTGGTTCGGCCCGCCGGTGCCAACGGCGCTTTCCCCTATGGTCACCGTTGTTTCGCCCCCCGCGATCACGGCGCAGGGCGCGCCGAGGGGATTGCGGGAGGCACGCACCTCCTTTGCGATCGCGCCGAAGGTCCGCCCGAGCTCCCGGCTGTCCGTATCCAGCTGGGCGGAGAGGATCATCGCTTCATAGCCGTACCCCCGGGCCGCCGCCAGAGCGCCGCGGCAGGCGGCGTCGTTTTCCACGAGAATGACATCTTGCCGGGTCAGATGATCCAGGTCACCTTCCTTGGGTGTTTCGAGGGCGCTGTCCGCGGCCTTCAAATGAGCGGTCACGCTTTCGGGCAGACGTTGCCATAGACGGTATTTGTCCAAGGTCCCGCGGGCGTCCCAAAGCGTGGAACTGTCCGCGACGGTGTTGTCCGTGATGTAATCCAGCGCGTCACCCACAACATCGGAAACCGTTAGATTGACCAAGGTCGTCCCGGGCAACAGCCGTTTGGCCAGTTGGCCGCCTTTCACTTGCGACAGGTGTTTTCTGACCGCGTTTATCTCTTGGATATTGGCGCCGCAGGTTAGGAGTACCTTGTTGGCGATGGCCTTTTCTTCGATCGATATGCCGGACAGGGGCTTGGCCAAAAGCGCCGAGCTGCCGCCGGTGATGCAGGCGATGACGATATCCCGGGGGCGGACCTCATCGAGCAGGCCAAGCATGTCATCGGCGGCTTGCAATGAGCTTGCATCGGGTATGGGATGGGCCGCCAGGCGCAGGCCGCAGTAATCGAGCGTTCTCGTTTCACCTTTTTTCACCACAACCAGGCCACGGAAAATCCGGTCTCCCAAAACCTCTTCCAGGGCCTTCGCGATGGGGTAGCTCGCCTTGCCGGCGCCGATCACAAAAACCCGCCGGTCCGCCGTCAACGGGTATCGCCTGTCGCACACAAATAGATCATCACCGGCCAATCTGACCCGCGCCATCGCGGCATTGAATGGATCGGCCGTCCGTAAGCCGGAGGCGGCGATCTTCAACGCATCCGCCCGGATCCGAGCGCCATGATCCAAGAGTTCAGCCGCGTTTGTAAACGGCGCCATCGCCCAGCCTCCAGATGATCCTGCCGGGGTGTTCTTTTGCCCTTAGTGGGGCCGGTGGAAGTCGTGGCCGGCGTATCTGGCCGTATTGCCCAGTTCCTCTTCAATTTGCAAAAGGCGATTGTGTTTGGCCGTGCGTTCACCCCGAACCGGCATACCGGTTTTGATCTGACCGCTATTAAGGGCCACGACCAGATCGGAGATCAGCGGATCTTCCGTCTCGCCCGAGCGCTCCGAAACCTGTACGCCATAGCCGTTTCGATAGGCGAACTCGGCCGCATCCAGCGCCTGGCTCAGGCTGCCGATTTGATTGACCTTAAAAAGCATGGCGCTTGCGGCATTGCGTTGGACACCCAGTTTGAGCCGCTCCACGCTGGTGACAAAGAGGTCATCGCCGACAATTTGAGTCTGCGGCATCTCTTCGGTGATTTTTGCGAAGCCTGCCATGTCGTCTTCGTCCAAGGGGTCTTCCATGGACCCGAGCGGATACTTGGCCGCCACCTCCTTATAGAGTTCGATCAATCCCTCTCGCGTGTAATCAAGACCGTCGAGCACATAGACACCGCGGGAGCTGTCAAACCAATGGCTGGAAGCACAGTCGAGGCCATAGACAATGTCCTCGCCAAAGCCCACCTTGTACCCGGCTTTTTCACAGGCCCTTTGCATGAATTCAAAGGGTTCCCAGATGCCGCGCATGGGCGTTGCGAAGCCGCCCTCGTCGCCTGTGTTGGTGGCCAGAATGCCGTATTTTTCCACCACCAGATCCCGCAAGGCCTCGTTTATATCGGTGGTAACCTGCAAGGCGTGGGCGTAGTTTTCAGCCCCCACCGGCATGATAATGAACTCTTGAATTTCGAGCTCGTTGGCGGTCAGTTTACCGCCGTTCAAACAGTTCATGAGAGGCACCGGCAGGAAGCGCGCGGTGGGATTCAAATAACGGTACAGGGGAAGGCGGGAGATGGCGGCGGCGGCGCGCGCCACGGCCAGAGAGACCCCCAGAATGGCGTTGGCGCCCAGGCGCGATTTGTTTTCAGTGCCGTCCAGGTCAATCATGGCGCCATCGATTTTCCGTTGTTCGGTAACGTCCATGCCGAGAATTGCGGCCGCGATCTCCTGGTTGACATTGTGGCAGGCCTTCCTGACCCCCTTGCCGAAGTACCGGTTGCCGCCATCCAAGAGGACATGGGCCTCGTATTTTCCGGTGGAACGGCCCTGAGGAACATCCGCGCGGCCGGCCAAGTCCCCGTCGACAAAAACGTCCACTTGAACGGTGGGCCAGCCACGGCAATCGATGATTTCCCGCGCCTTCACGGCGGTTATTTCAGATCGAGCCATTAAATCCTCCTAGTTTGAGATCGGGCATGATTTGAGATCGGGCATGGGAAATTTTCACCAGGGCAAGGCCGCGCGACACGGCGGTCCTTTCACCCGATTGCGGTTTCACTGTCGATCCTCAGCGCCGGCGATCCACGGCCTCGGCCAAGAGACAGAGAATTTCATACATCAGCGTGGCGCCGACCAAGGCCGTGTTACCGGTTTGGTCAAAGGGCGGGGCGACCTCGACAACATCTCCGCCGACCAGATCCAGCCCCCCCAATCCGCGCAGCAGTTTTTGCGCGTCCAAGGTGGTTATCCCGCCAATTTCCGGCGTTCCCGTCCCCGGCGCGTAAACCGGGTCCAGTCCGTCAACGTCGAAGGAGATATAGGTCGGACCATCGCCGACCACCCGTCGCGCTTCGGCGATGGCCGCGTCGACGCCGATTTCGGCCAGCTCCTCCATAAAGACCACGCGCATGCCGGCCTCGATGGAATAGTCCCAGCCTTCGGCGGTGTTTTGAGCGCCGCGAATGCCGATTTGAATCGTGCGCTTGGGGTCCAGTAAGCCATCTTCAACAGCTCGCCGGAACGGCGCCCCATGGGTGAACTTTGATCCTTGGAATTCATCCCAGGTGTCGGTGTGCGCGTCGATATGGACCATGCCGACCGGACGTTCCGCAGCGATCGCCCTAAAGATCGGATAGGTAATCGAATGATCTCCACCGGCACTCAAAGGCACAATGCCATGACCATGTAAAACACGATAAAAGGCTTCGATTTCCTCCACGACCTTTTCTTCGTGGAAAACCTCCGTGAAACGGACGTCGCCCAGGTCGGCGACCTTGCACAAGTCATAGGGATTGGTGCGGGTCACATGGTGGATGGACCGCATTAAACTGGACATATTTCTGATTTCACGGGGCCCGTGGCGGGCCCCTGCCCGGTTCGTTGTGCCGCCATCGTAAGGCACCCCGACCATCCCGATCTCGATACCGGCCGGGTCATGGCACAGCGGTGCCCGCATGAAGGTCGCGATCTCGCCATAGCGCGGTGCCATCATTGGATCGAATTTTTGCGGCTGGTCCTGAGACTCCAATACCCCACCCTCCTCAATGACTTTGTTTGTTTTGAGGGGATCATCGACCGTTTCAATAGCTCGAAACAATGCTATATTACGCATAGATTCTTCTATAACTATCGATGTTATCACCGGCCGCGAAAATGGATTTACCCTTATGCTCAACAGTATTGCCAATCCCGACCTAACCTTGCTGCGGGTATTCGTCGCCGTGGTGGAATCGGGCGGCTTTGCCGCTGCTCAGATAAACTTGAACGTTGCCCAGTCCACCATCAGCACCCAGATGACCGACCTGGAAACCAGGTTGGGCATGCGCCTGTGCAATCGGGGAAGGACGGGCTTTTCACTGACCGATGACGGTCGGGCCGTTTATGAGGCGGCGCTGACCCTGTTCCGGTCAATCGGCCAGTTTCGCACCAAGATAAACGACCGCAGAGGCGGCCTGGCGGGAGAGTTGCGGATTGCCTTTGCGGACGCCCTGTTGGGGAACCGTGACTTCAAGCTGGATCAGGCTTTGACCCGGTTCCGCGCGCGGGCGCCGGAAGTGGAGCTGGACCTGAGGACAGTCAATCCGCTTGATATTGAGCATGGTGTTATGGATCAGCGGTTTCACGTGGGCATCCATACCTTTCCCAGCCATGCGCCGGGCCTTGTGTACCGTAAGATTTTTTCGGAAAGACAAACCCTGTACTGCGGTTTGAACCATTCCTTTTTTTCCCTATCAGAGGCCAAGCTCAAAGCCGCACAGATCGAGGCCGCCCCCTATGCCAGAAGAACCTATTATGGCGGGACGCTGCAAACCGGTACCTTTCGGCCCAGAAATGTGGTCGCCAGCGCAGACAGCATGGAAGCGCTGGCCTTGCTTATCCTGTCCGGCAACTTAATCGGACATTTGCCCACCAACTGGGCCGAAACCGGCCCTATTCGGGATAAACTGCGGCCCCTCAAGCCGGAGCGGTTTTCCTATGATTCGAATTTCGAAGTGGTCGTACGCACCGGCGCCGAAATGACGACGCTGATCCATACCTTTTTGACCGAGCTTTATGACGCCTACGGCATCGCTGCCGAAAAATCCAGAAACCCCAAAAGGAAAAGGTAGGCGGCCCATCAAAGCCGACAAATAGTGTTACCACCCTCACATCGACATTTGTCGAAGTGAGATTATCGCTTTTATCATTTTTTGCCCGATCGGCGGCACGGAGTATGGTCAAAAAGCCCCTCCCGTTTCAGAGGCTAAGACATGGCTCTGCCAAAGGTCGTCCGTATACGCCAGAAATTTGAAAAAAGTGTTCTCCAGAGTATTGAGGACACGGTCTTTAACCGCATCGCCGGCCTGGATCTGAAGAAACACCTGAAAGACGGGCGCCGGGTCGGTGTTGGCTGTTCCAGCCGCGGTATATCGAATTATGCCACCATCGTGAAGGCCGTCGTGCGAGGCTTGCAGGAATCAGGCTTTGAGCCGTTTCTTTTCCCGGCAATGGGAAGCCACGGCGCCGCGACCGCCGAAGGTCAAAAAACGGTCCTTGAGAATTACGGTCTGTCCGAAGCGGAAACGGGCGTCCCCATTTTATCTTCCCTTGAGACCAGGGCCCTGGGCGAGACGGATGACGGCGTCCCGGTTTTGGTGGATAAAATCGCTTTTGAGGCCGATCACTTCGTATTGGTCAACCGCATCAAGTCCCACACCGAATTTACCCATGAATTTGAAAGCGGCCTGCTCAAAATGATGGCGATCGGAATGGGAAAGGAAAAGGGCGCCACCCTCTATCACAAGGCCTTCATGATCCACGGGTATCCAAAGATCATCCTGTCGGTGGCCCAAAGAGTCATGGCCACGGGCAAGCTCTTGTTCGGCGCGGGCATCATAGAGGATGCCTACTGCAACACCGCCGATGTGGCCATCCTGGATCCGGATAATCTGATCGAGGGCGAAAAATCGCTCCTGCGGCGATCAAAGACATTGAGCGCCCGCCTCCCCTTCGAAGACGTGGATGTGCTGGTGATCGACGAAATGGGCAAGGATATCAGCGGCACCGGATTCGATTCGAAAGTGGTCGGCAGAATACTGATGCCGCTGGTCACGCCGGAGCCCTTGTCGCCCCGGGTCAAACGGATCGTGGTCTGCGACCTGACGGCCAAATCGGGCGGCAACGCGGATGGCGTGGGGGTGGCCGACTTTATTTCCGAACGTCTGTTCCAGAAAATCGACAAGAGATCCCTCTATGTGAACGCCCTGGCCGGATCGGAGCCGGAGCATGCCCGCATTCCCATGACAATGGCCTGTGACCGCGCGGCGATCGAAGCCGGGGCCAATACAATCGGGATGATCGAGGCAGACGACCTGCGCCTTATCCGGATAAAAAACACCCTGCGGCTCGATGAATTGGATGTATCCACGGCATTCTTAGCTGACGCAAGGGAACGGTCGGATCTGGAGATCTTGTCCGGGCCGAGAGAAATTCCCTTTGACGGATCGGGCAGCCTGTTGCCGTTTTTCAAAAGCAATGGCGTCTAAAAGGAACCATATTCATCTGGATCCCGTCGGCGGGATGGCCGGTGATATGTTTTGCGCCTCGCTTTTGGACGCCATCCCGGAACTGCTTCCAGAGCTGATGGCGCTCCTTGAGAATTCGTGCCTGCGAGACCTGGTGAGCGTCAGACTGACGCAGTCCGCCAACAATGGATTTTCAGGCAAACTTTTTAAGGTCACCGCCAAATGCCAGGCCGCGGCCATGCATCGACGATACGCCGACATCTTGACTTTTCTCGACGCCGCGGGCCTACCGAAGGAGACCGTCAGACGCTCCAAGGAGATGTTTCACCTTCTCGCGACGGTGGAGGGAGAGGTGCATGGCGTGGGGCCCGACCAGGTGACCTTTCACGAAGTCGGCGCCTGGGATTCCATTGCCGACATGGTCTCCGCCGCCTTCTTGATTGAGCGCGCGGAGGTCACCTGGAGCTGTAGTCCCTTGCCGTTCGGCGGCGGCCGGGTGCAATCGGCACATGGTGTTTTGCCCCTGCCCGCGCCGGCGACCGCAAAGCTTTTGCAGGGCTTCGAGCTTCGTCAAGACGGTATTCCCGGCGAGCGGGTGACACCCACCGGGGCCGCGATCCTACGCCATCTGGCGCCAAGCCGGCACCCCGGTCCCGGCACGGCCAGGATCATCTCGAGCGGCATGGGGCTCGGGTCTCAGAACCTGCCCGGCATCGGCAACTTTTTGCGGGCCTTGGTCTTGGAGCCGGCATGCCACCCCCCGCAGACCGAGGAGATGGTCGTGGTGCAGTTCGAAATCGATGATCAAACGCCGGAGGACCTCGCCGTCGCCTTGGACAACCTGCGCCGGGAGACGGGGGTGCGCGAGTTGGTGCAGGTCCCGGTTTTCGCCAAAAAAAACCGCATGGCCACTCAGGTTCAAGTGCTTGTCGACTCCGCACAAGCCGACTCTTTGATCCAAGCCTGCTTCATGGAGACCACCACACTGGGGCTGCGATGGCACGTGGTCGCCAGGCAATCCCTGCCAAGACAGGCGTCTTCCATCAACACCGGCGACCTTGACGTTCGCATAAAACGGGCAACAAGACCGGACGGCTCCCAGACCGTCAAAGCGGAGATGGATGATCTCAAACAGGTGGCAGGCGGCCATTTTTTCCGGCAAGCCTTGCGTAGACGGGCGGAGGCCAACGAAGACGATGAAAGCGGCGAAGGTGGCAAGCTTTGAGGAAAAGCTCGATCGTCTGACGGAAGTACTGTCCGGCCTACCCGACAGTGCCGTAGCCGTGAGCGGCGGGGTCGATTCCACCACGCTGGCGATCTTTGCCAAGCGACGGTCGAAAAACCGGGTTAACGTGTACCATGCCGTGTCACCGGCCGTGCCCCCACGCGCGACGGCACGGGTGAAAAAAATCGCGGCGCTGGAATCTTGGCAGCTTTTTTTGGTGGATGCGGGGGAGTTCGACGATGACACCTACAGGCAAAACCCGGTAAATCGATGCTTTTATTGCAAGAAAAATCTCTATTCGACGATTTCAGATCTGACACACGGCGTCATTCTCTCGGGCACCAACTGTGACGATTTGGCTGATTTCAGGCCCGGCCTGACGGCTGCGGCACAGGCAAAGGTGCGCCATCCTTACGTGGAGGCGGGTTTTGCCAAATCGGATGTGCGCGCCTTGGCCGAAGCGCTTGGCTACTTGGATCTGGCGCGCCTGCCCGCCGCCCCTTGCCTTTCGAGCCGGGTGGAAACCGGCCTGCCAATCCAGCCGGCCAGCCTGCTCGCCATCGACCAAGCCGAAGATCTGATCAAAGAGGTTCTGCGGCCCCGGATTGCGAGATGCCGTTTGCGCAAGACCGGCGTGGCGGTCGAGCTGGACCCGGAATGCCTCAACCGTATGGAAGAACACACCAGACAGGAACTCGCCGAAAAGATTACCCGCCTCTTTCCAAAAAGATATTTGCAAAGCAACGGGATCGCCTTTTTGCCCTATCGGCAGGGAAGCGCGTTTCTGCGGGATAAACCACATGTCTGATTTTGTTGTCATTGACCATCGCCGCGTTGACAGGCTCGGCTTCGGCGAAGCCGTGTTATGCGCTTGGAAACCCGTTGCGGTCATTGAGGAAGCGATCGCCCGCTTCCGCGAGCGGGAGATGCCCGTGCTTCTGACCCGATTGAGTGCCGATCAGTTCAACGCTCTGTCCGCGGAGGTCAGAAACACCCTCGATTATTGCCACATCTCCCAGACCGCGTTTTTCGGCAAGCCGCAAACCCTCCGGCACACGCCAACAGTGGGGATCGTGACCGCGGGCAGTTCGGATATGGGGCCGGCGAAGGAAGCCGTGCGAAGCCTGGCGTTCCACGGCATAGGCTGCCGGGAAATTTATGACGTGGGGGTCGCCGGCCTTTGGCGGCTGGAGCGGAAACTGGATGTGATCCGGGCATGCCCCATCGTGATCGTCGCGGCGGGCATGGACGCCGCGCTGGTCAGCGTTCTTGGCGGCCTTGTCCCCTCCCTCATCATAGCCCTGCCCACATCCGTCGGTTATGGCGCCGCCAATGAAGGCGAGACGGCGCTAAAAGCCATTTTGGCCAGCTGTGCTCCGGGCATCGTCACCGTCAACATCGACAACGGCTACGGCGCGGCTTTGGCCGCCTTGCGTGCGCTCAACACCAACGGGGATAACCGGGGACATCCCTATCCATGAGGGCCCAAGGCGCGCAAAGGCCACTCCAGGCTGAGACGTCACGTGATCAACATTGGCACCGGGGCGCAAAAAAGCACCCCGCCCTTGCCTCAGTCCTTTGCCTCGTTCAGCTCGGCACATTCCTGGGGCGTAAAGACGCGGGAACGGGTCAAGAAACGGCGCTCGCGGCCGTTGTCCAGGGAGAACATGCCGCCCCGGCCCGGCACCACATCGAGGATCAGCTGGGTGTGCTTCCAGACCTCGAACTGACTGGCGGAAATGTAGACCGGGACACCGCCCACCTCGCCCAGCTTGATGTCCCGCGTGCCGACCTTAAAATCGTCGGCCGGATAACACATGGGGCTGGAGCCGTCGCAGCAGCCGCCGGACTGATGAAACAAAATCTCGGGGTGCTCGCGGCGGATTTCCGCGATCAAGTCCAGCGCTTCGGGCGTGGCCCGCACCCTGGGCGTTGGATCGGAGGCCTTGGTCATGATGCTATTTTTCCTGAACTTTGGACTGAAAGCCTGGAGATGGGCGGCGGCGGTGTGAGGAGGTCACCGGAGCCGCCCATTCACCCCACCGGCTTAGAAAAAGCCGAGCTTGTTCGGCGAATAGCTCACCAGCATGTTTTTGGTTTGCTGATAGTGATCCAGCATCTTGGCATGGTTCTCGCGCCCAATGCCCGATTGCTTGTAGCCGCCGAAGGCCGCGTGGGCCGGATAGGCATGATAACAATTGGTCCACACCCGTCCGGCCTGAATGGCCCGGCCAAAGTGGTAGCAGCGATTGGCATCCCGGCTCCACACGCCCGCGCCCAAACCATAGAGGGTGTCGTTGGCGATCTCCAGGGCCTGATCGTCGTCGCTGAAAGTGGTCACGGAAACCACGGGGCCGAAAATCTCTTCCTGGAACACCCGCATCTTGTTGTGACCCTTCAACACCGTCGGCTGGATGTAGTATCCGCCGGACAGCTCACCGCCCAGGTCGGCCGCCTGCCCCCCCATCAGAACCTCGGCGCCTTCCTGCTTTCCGATATCGAAGTAGGAGAGGATTTTCTCCTGCTGCTCGGAGGAGGCCTGGGCCCCGATCATGGTATCCGCCTCCAGGGGATTGCCCTGCTTGATGGCTTGCACGCGGGTCAACGCCCGGTCCATGAAGCGGTCATAGATCTTTTCATGAATGAGGGCCCGCGACGGGCAGGTGCACACCTCACCCTGGTTCAGGGCAAACATGACGAAACCCTCGATGGCCTTGTCGAAAAAGGCGTCGTCTTCCGCCATCACATCCTCAAAGAAGATGTTGGGGGATTTACCGCCCAGCTCCAAGGTCACCGGAATAATGTTTTCCGAGGCGTACTGCATGATCAAGCGCCCGGTGGTGGTCTCGCCGGTGAAGGCGATCTTGGCGATGCGCGGATTGCTGGCCAGGGGCCGCCCCGCTTCCAGCCCGAAGCCGTTGACGATGTTGAGCACGCCCTTGGGCAGGAGATCGGCGATCAGTTCGGCAAACACCATGATCGTGGCCGGGGTCTGTTCGGCCGGTTTCAGCACCACGCAGTTGCCGGCCGCCAAGGCAGGCGCCAACTTCCACACGGCCATGAGCAGGGGGAAGTTCCAGGGAATGATCTGGCCGACAACGCCCAGGGGCTCGTGGAAGTGATAGGCGATGGTCTCGGAGTCGATCTCGCTGATTCCTCCTTCCTGGGCCCTGATGCACCCGGCGAAGTAGCGGAAGTGGTCCACTGCCAAGGGCAGGTCAGCCGCGGTGGATTCCCGGATCGGCTTGCCGTTGTCCCAGGTTTCGCAAAGGGCCAGCTTGTCCAGGTTGTCCTGCAGCCGGTCGGCGATCTGGTTCAAAATCACCGCCCGTTCGGCGGTCGAGGTGCGGCCCCAGGCGTCCTTCGCGGCATGGGCCGCATCCAGCGCCGCTTCGATGTCGCTCCCGTCCGAGCGGGCAATCTGGCAAATCACCTGGCCGGAAATGGGGGTCGTATTGTCGAAATAGCGCCCCGCCTTGGGAGGCACGAATTCACCGCCGATAAAGTTATCGTAACGCTCCTTAAAGGGAGACGGCGACGACGAGACGGTGACCACATGGGTATCTGGCATTGGCTTTCCTCCGGTTGCGCTTCATCAAACTGCGAAGATTTCGCGCAGTGTGACGCCGGACGGCCTTGGGAAAAAAGAGGGGTGAATAGGCCGATTCATGGGAGTGTCTCAGTTCTGAGACAGGTCATGCCGGCAATAAGAAGACCCGAAGGGATCAGGGGCGCGACAGGCCCAAGCGCTCCAGGCGCCGGTAGAGCGTGGCGCGGCTGATGCTCAAAGAACGGGCGGCCGCGGCCATGTTCCCATCGGCACGGGCAATGGCCCGCCGCACTTCCCGCCGTTCCGCACATTCCAAACCCACGCCGCGCCGTTCGGAGTCACCGAAAAGATCGCCGACCGGGCGCGGGGTCGCCAGGCTCTCCTCACTCAGGCGATAGGCCTTGCGGGCCGCCCGGGTGGCCCCGATGACCAGATCGTCCTGGTCCACCGCCAACAGCACGCTGCCGTTCTGACCATCGCCCGGCCCCCGCAGGATCCGTTGACCGGCAAACACCGCCTGGAAATGGTCGGCCTCGATCTGCCTGGCGCCATCGGCCACGGCCTGGGCGACGAGCATGGCCATGGGGCGGGTCATGTCCGCCCGGCAGGAAGACACGTCAAGCACCGCGGCCAGGCGGCCCTTTTCATCAAAAACAGGCGCGCCCATACAGCTCATCATGGTATTGCAATCGTGGAAATGCTGATCGCGAAAAACGGTCACGCTGCTTTCCTCGGCGATGCACGTGCCAATGCCGTTGGTGCCTTCCTTCGCCTCCGACCACACCGTCCCGCGCCACAGGCCGGCGGCTTGAAAGGCCTGATCGTCGCTGGCCGGTATGCGCTGCTCCACCACCACGCCCCGGTGATCGCTCAGCAACACGCTGCAGCCGGCCAAGCCCAAACTGGCGTAAAGCCTATCCATGACCGGCGCGGAGATCGGCAGCAGCCGTCCCAAGGAACTTCGGTGATCACACAGGCGGCCGGCGGGCAAGCGTTCCTTTCCCCGGCGCTGTTCGGGCAAAAGGCCATAGCGTTTCAGGGACCGGGTCCACGACGCGGCCAAGACCGAATGGGCCGCCGCCGATCTGGAACCGGCCACCTCACGCACCAAGTCCGCATGGGTGCGGTTTGCTCGACTGTCCTCAATCATACCGCAAACGCCCGTTATGCATGCTCTGCGCCCGAAATTGCCGGTGCAACGCAGGCTCGGTACATGATAACAGGTATTTTTGATAATGAGAACTATTCTCATAAATTTTTCTTGCTTTGTAACCGGTAGAGTTCGGCATCGTCCCCTCCCCCCCGCCAGATCCAGATCGAATCAATGAATTGGCTCAGGCGTTGAGCATTGATAACACCCTCCCTCTCCAAAGAGGAGGTCAAGGAAAGTGTCTCACGACTAACGGCATACCAAGCTTGGCGATGAGCCCGGGTGGTTACGGCAAATCATTCGAATTCTTGGTCCCCCGTGAAGAATTCGGGACGCCGCGGCTAATCTGAGCTTTTCGCTTTCCTGAAGTAACCGTTTTTGCAAGAAGTCGGCGTTGCGGGCATTGTTTT
>JANQKX010000204.1 GCA_028280915.1 Kiloniellaceae bacterium | reverse complement strand
GAAATTGTTTGCCAGAAAAGTAATCCGCCATTCATCCGCCCGCAACCACTCAGGAGAGCCTGCAGCCGCGGCGTCCTCTCCCCACGAAAATCAGTGCCCGGCGACCCAGTCTGGCAATACGCCCGCTTCGATCCCGAACACAAAGCCGATGACCCAATAGGACACGACCATTAACAGGATCAGGGCAATAACGTTGATCGCCGCCCCGGCCCGGGCCATCTGGGCCACGGTGATGTGGCCCGAGGCAAACACGATGGCGTTGGGCGGCGTGGCGACCGGCAGCATGAACACGCAGCTCGCGGCCAATGCCATGGGAATGCTGAGAAACAGGGGATTCTCGCCGAGGCTGATGGCAGTGGCCGCCGTCAGGGGCAAAAAGGCCGCCGCCGTGGCGGTGTTGCTGGTCAGGTGGCTGATGGCCATAACCACGACAACGATACCCAACAGCACGATGAACATGGGCACGTCCGATACTCCGCCGAGCGACGTGGCGATCCATTGCGACAGACCCGAGGCGTTGATGGCCGAACCCAAGCTGAGCCCTCCGCCGAACAGTAGCAGCACCCCCCAGGGCAGGCGGCTGGTATAGGACCATTCGAACAGGAATATGCCCTTCTTGGGTTCTACCGGCAGCACGAAGACCACGAGGGCCGAGAGGATGGCGATTCCTGGGTCCGACAGTCCGATACCGGGGAACACATCGTTGATCATGGGGCGGAACACCCATAGGAGCGCCGTGAGGACGAAAATCGTGCCGACCATCTTCTCGCCCCGGCTCATGGGGCCGAGCTTTTCGATCTCTTCCTCGATCATGGCGTCGACGCCGTCCAGGACCCGGGTGCGCACCGGGAAGACGATGCGGGTCAACACGAACCAGGTGATCACCAGCAGCACGATCTCCAGGGGCACCGCCATCATCATCCATTTGGCAAAGCTGATGGTCACGCCATAGGTCTCGTGAAAATAACCGGCCAGCAGGGCGTTGGGCGGCGTGCCGATCAACGTGCCTATGCCGCCGATGCTCGCGCTGTATGCAATGCCCAGCATCAGCGCCGGGGCCAAACGTGCCCCCCTATCGGCCGGCCCTGAACCACTCAAGGCCAAGGCCAGGACCGAGACGCCGATCGGCAGCATCATGGTCGCGGTGGCGGTGTTGCTGACCCACATCGACAAAAACGCCGTCGCCACCATGAATCCTCCCACCAGGGCCACGGGATTTGTCCCGATAACGCGCAGGATGGTCAGGGCGATACGTCGGTGCAGGTTCCACCGCTCCATGGTCAACGCCAGGACGAAGCCGCCCAGGAAAAGGAAGACCAAGGGGTTGGCGTAAGGCGCCGCCGTCGTCTCGATGGACGCCACGCCCAACACAGGGAAGACCGCTATGGGCACCAGGGCCGTAGCCGAAATGGGAATGGCCTCGAACACCCACCATACGGCCATCAAGAGGCTTATGGCCGCCACGGTCCAGGCCGCTTGCGGCATGTCGCCGACCGGGCCATGGACGAGCATCGCGATGAGGATAAAGCAACCGAGCAGGAACCCGATGATCTTGAATCGGATGATCGGCTTGTCGGCCGACTCGTCATGTTCGTCGACCGGACCGGCCGTTTTCACTCGCGTCATTTAGTCAGGATCTCCAGCTGACCAGTGCAGCCCGGTTTGGAATTCGTGGACAAGGCCCAGGATGTCGATCCTAGGCGTGCTCGAACGTTTGGCAACATTCGCAGACACGAGATTTCAGCAACGCCGCGCGGCACCAGAATAGCCCTTTCCAAAACCTTTTGAAGCAAGTTCCTTGGGCTGAGTTCGACCGTTTGGTGAAGAAGGCGCCGGACCGACCGCCGGGTCCGCCGTCACCCGTAAGCGGTCAGGATGCCAAGGTCACGGGGCCGGACGGACCGTTTCCTTCCGCGCCTTCCGCCTCGCGCAGTCTTGCGAGGACACCAGGATAGTCGGTCTTTCCGGTGGCAAGGCGCGGTATGTCATCGAGCAAGACGATCTCACGC
>JANQKX010000132.1 GCA_028280915.1 Kiloniellaceae bacterium | reverse complement strand
GCTGGTCCGACAAACGCTCTTCCACCCAGTCCAGGGTCTCGAACAAGGGCGCAAAGGCTTCTTCGTAGGCCGCCTGGGTTGTGGCGAAGCCGCATTTGTAGACGCCGTTGTTGACCGTGTGATAGATGCGCTCGTTGACGTCATCGATCTCCCCCCGCAGGTCTTTCGGGTAGTAGTCTCCGGCCTTGGCGCCGATCCCGTCGAAGGCACTGTTGAACATGCGGATGATCTCGGAAGATTCGTTGGAGACGATGGTCTCCCGCTCCTTGTCCCACAGGACGGGCACGGTGACCCGGCCGGTGAAGTCGGGGATCGCCTTGGCATAGACCTGGTGCAGGTAATCGGCCCCGTTGATGCCGTCGGGGATCACGCCCTCGCCGTCGTCAAAGCTCCAGCCCTTGTCCGCCATGTACCAATGGACCACCGACAGGGAAACATGGTCTTCCAAACCTTTCAGTTTGCGAAAAATCAAGGTGCGGTGCGCCCAGGGGCAGGCATAGGACACATAAAGGTGATAGCGCCCGGCGGCGGCGGCAAAACCGCCCTCGCCGCTGGGACCCGGCGCACCATCGGGGGTGATCCAGTTGCGGAACTTGGCGTCCTGGCGCACGAAACGCCCCTTGGTGGCTTTGGTGTCGTACCACTTGTCTTGCCAGACACCATCAACGAGTAGACCCATGTTCTTTCTCCTTATTTGGCGCGGTTTTTAAAACCGGCCGTTCTGATAATCGTCAAAGGCTTGCAGGATTTCCTGGCGGGTGTTCATCACGAACGGCCCGCCGCGGGCGATCGGCTCGCCGATGGGCGCACCGGCAATCAGCAAAAAGCGGGCCGGGCCGGCCGTTGCCGTCAGGTCGATGCCTGTGCCTTCGCCAAGGGTGGCCAACTGGCCCGCCGATAAAACCGTGTCGCCGGCGCCATGGGCCAGTTCCCCGGCGACCGGCAGTACGAGCAAGATTTGGCTGTCCGCCAGATCGTGACTAAACCGCGTGCCGGCGGCCAGATCCACATCCAGGTAGGTGATGTCGGTCAGGCTCTCTGCTGCGCCCTCGGTGCCCTGAAAATCACCGGCGATGACCCGCACCCGGCCGCCCGGGATCTGGACCTGGGGGATACTGTCCGAGTCGATGTCCTGATAGCGCGGGGCGATCATTTTTTGCGCCGCCGGCAGATTGACCCAAAGCTGATAGCCCCAGATCTCCCCATCGGCCGCTTCGGGCATCTCACTGTGCACCACACCCCGTCCGGCGGTCATCCACTGCACGTCGCCGGGCTCGAGGAGGCCTTCGGCGCCGGTGGAATCCTTGTGGCGGGACCGGCCCTTGATCATGTAGGTCACGGTCTCGAAGCCCCGGTGGGGATGGGGCGGGAATCCGGCGATAAAATCAGCCACATCGTTGCTCTTGAACTCGTCCAACAGCAGGAAGGGATCGATCAGGTTGAGCTGCCGGTTGCCGATGTAGCGTTTGATGCGCACCCCGGCGCCCTCGCTCATTTCCTCGCCCGTTACCGTCTTTAATAGGGGTCTGGTGGTCATCGAAGCGTCCTTTCTTTGCGCGGCCTGTGCCGCTGATTCCCATTGCAATATATGGCAGGAAATTAGATAAATAAGGCCCGATTTATGGTAATTATGATCGAAAAAATAGATATATGAAATCTCTGAGCAGCACCCTGGAGCAGTGGCAGGCTTTTCTGGCCCTGGCGGAGACGGGCAGTATGACCGCCGCGGCGGACCGCCTGAACAAGAGCCAGTCCACCGTCAGTTATCTGGTCGCCCAATTACAGGAAGGCCTGGGCCTCCCCCTGGTGGCGCGCGATGGGCGCCGGTCCAGCCTGACCGCCGAGGGGCGGGTGTTGCTGGAACGGGCCCGTGGCCTCTTGGAGCAGGGCCGGGAGATCGAATCCCTGGCCGCCGCCCTGAGCCAGGGCCGGGAGGCGGTGGTGCGTCTGGCGGTGGACACGGCCTTTCCCGCCGATCTGCTGGTGCAGGCCCTGCGTGTCTTCGAAGAGAGTTGCCAGGGCACCCGCCTGGAGCTGCACGAGGCGGTCATGTCCGGGGTCAACCAGCTCCTGATCGCCGGCGAGGTGGACGTGGCCGTGGGTTTGACGCCGCCACCCGGTTACCTGGCCGATCCCTTGTTGCAGGTGGAGTTTGTCCTGGTGGCCCGGGTGGGGCATCGCCTGTTGGCGCTGCAGCGGGATCTTACGGCACGGGACCTGCAGCAGGAAACCCAGGTGGTGATCCGGGACACGGGACCGGAAAACCTGTCCCGGGGCTGGCTGTCGCCGACCCGGCGCTGGTCCGTCAACAGCGCGGCCACCGCCCAGCGGTTGATCCAAGCCGGTTTGTGCTTCGGCCGCCTGCCCACCCATGCGGTGGCCGACGACCTGGCGGCCGGGCGCCTGGCCTTGCTGCCCATGACGGCCGGCGGCAGCTATGACGCCACCCTCTATTTGTCCCGCGCGCAGGGCAGTGCCCCCGGCCCCGCGGTCACCCAGTTGATGGATACCCTGCGGCAGGTGGCGGGCAGCGCCCGGCGCCGAAGATAATGCCGACCCTGGTTGAAACGAGCGTTTCGATATAAGTTAGTCCTAGCGACCACAAAAAAGCTCGAGCCATGAAACGCGCCCAGTCGTATGAGGAGTTTTGGCCCCTTTACCTGCACGAACACCGCCATCCGGCAACCCGCGGCTTTCATCTGTTCGGCACCGCCTTGGCCGTGGTCCTGCTCTGCCTGGCGGCGCTTTGGGGTTCTTGGTGGCTGTTGTTGGCGGCGGTCGTGGTCGGCTATGCCTTTGCTTGGCTGTCCCATGCCTTTATCGAAAAGAACAAGCCCGCCACCTTCACCCATCCCTTCTGGTCCCTCATCAGCGACTTTCGCATGCTGGGCTGCTGGCTGACCGGCCGCCTGGAGGGAGAACTGAAACGCCACGGGGTCGTCAAGCCGGCGGGCGAATGAAGATCCTTGCCGTCAGGTCAAGTTACGCCCCCGTGTTTCGGGGGTGCTCAAAACGGCGATGAGGGTGAGGCTCGCAAGAAACATCATATAAAAGGCCGGCATGAAGTCGTCGCCGGTCCGGTGCACCAGATAAGTGGCCACCAGGGGCGTGGTGCCGCCGAAGACCGCCATGGCCACGTTGGTGGAAATGGTCAACACGCTGGCCCGCACCTTGGGCGGGGCCGATTCTACCTGGGCCGCCGGATTGGCACCCCAGATCCAGCTGAACAAAAGCACAAAGCCCATCTGGCCCAGCAGCACCAGGGTGGTATCCGGGTGGCTCATGAGGACGAAGAGCGGATAGGACAGGGCGATTATGCCGAGGGTGCCGGTGACCAGGATGAGCCTGCGCCCGATGCGGTCGCTGAGCACGGCGAAAAACAAAGGCAAGAAGCTTATGATGACCAGGCAAAACGTATTGATGTCCATCACCGCCGAGGGGTCCACGTGAATCTCGTCGGTCAGGTAGGACACCGTATAGACAAAGATCATGTAAAAGCCCGCATTGACCCCCATGTAGAGGCCGCCGACCCGCAGCACGTCGCGCCAGTGGTCGCGCAGAACCACTTTCACGGGCAACTCGTCGGTGTGCTCTTCCCGCGGCGGTTCCGGCAAATCCCGGCGCAGCAGCAAAATGGCGATGGCCAGCAGGCCGCCCGCCAGGAAGGGAACGCGCCAGGCCCAATCGTGCAGGCTCTCTTGGGGGATCACCGCGCTCATGCCGGTGACCAGGGCCGAGCCCATGAGAAAGCCAAGACTGGAACCGGACAGGATGAGGCAGCAAAAAAATCCCCGCCGCCGCTTGGGGGCATGCTCGGCGACAAAAACCAGGGAGCCGGCATACTCCCCGCCCACCGAGATGCCTTGTAACAGGCGCAACGCCACCAGGGCCAGGCCGGCCGCCCCGCAGATGGCGGCGTGGGTGGGCAGCAGCCCGATGCCCGCGGTGGCCAGGCCCATCATGGTGATGGACAGCAACAGCAAGGGCTTGCGCCCCATGCGGTCGCCGATGTGCCCGAATAAGACGGCGCCCAGGGGCCGGGCCACGTAGCCCGCGGCAAAGGCCCCATAGGCCGCGATCAACGAGGAAAAGTGATCCTCGGCCGGAAAAAACAGCGCGCCGATGATCGGCGCCATATAGGCATAGGCGGCGAAATCGAACCATTCCATCACATTGCCGACCGCGCCGCCGGCGATGGTTCGATACAAACCCGTCTGATTTTCCTGCATGCGCACCGTGCCCCGTTTTTGCCCGTCTTATTTTGTTTTTGTTTTGCCCGGCAAGACTGCCCTAAATTCGAGCTCTCTTCAACGCGGCGTTACAGTTGACAATCGGAGCTGTCACCTGACGACCCTTTTGCGGCCGCCGTCGGGGTCCTGTAGGCTGATGAAACAGTCACAAAGGGTGGCATGCCCCTCACAGAGTGCTTGGATCAATGGGTGTTTTTCGGCGACTTGGACAGCGCGCTGTCGTGGTCTTTCAAGTGCCAGCCAGGCTGGTCGTGCCGGTGATGGTCGTGGCCCTTCAATTGTTGGTGGCCGTTCCAACCGCTCGCGCGGAAAAAGAGGAAATCCCCGGCTGGCCCGGCCTTTACTGGGGCGAGGATATGGCGGCCTTGGATGCCCGCTTTGGCGAGGCGCTGACCGTGTTGGCGCCCCCTTGGCAGTTCGGGCCGTTCGAGGCTCCGCGGGTGCTGCCGGACCGGGACTTGGCCGGTCTGGACTTTCGGGCCTATTTTCAGGTGAACCCCGGGGACGGGCGTCTGGGTCAGATTTTGATGGAAAGACGCCATGCCCAAGCCACGCCCCTGGCCTTTGTGGAGGTTTATCAGGACTTGATCGATCAGTTCGGGCCGGCGGCGCGGGAATGTCTGCTGGCCGACCGGGGCGGGGAGAGCGCCGGCGACCCGGCGGTGGCCGAGGCCATCTGGCGCTTTGCGGACACGCGCGTCCATCTAAGTTTCCTGGACTTCAAAAGCAACCAGATTCTCTATCAGAACCCGGCCATTCCCATCGACCCGTTGATCCCGGACTCCGAACGGCGCGTTATCTATTCCAACTTGTTGCCCCGGCGTATCCTGATCCGGTTTTACCCGGCGGACCGGCCGGAGCTGGACCGGGGCCTGTCCTGCGATCCGTGAACCCGAGGCCGCAGTGCAGGCCGGTTGACCGCTACCTGGTCTCTTGAGGCATTAGCTAGGGCCCTGATCAGCGCCGTCGTAGAGGGCCTCGTTCTGGGCGCTGAGGATGCGCCGATGCCAGGCCAGCGCCTGGTCGCTCAGGTCCGTCTGGGGCGGGGGCACGGTGATGAAATGATCGTAGCGGTCCTCGCCGCGCACCAGCATGGCAAAGTCCTGTTGCCCCACCACCTGCCGGTTTTTCGGCGCCACGTAGTTGATCACGTAGCCGATGCGCCGCTCGTCGGAGCGGTTGGGCAGGGAGCCGTGCAGCAGACGCCCGTGGTGCAAGGATATTTCGCCGGGCCGCAGTTCCACAAGCTCGCTGGCGCTCTCATCGATCTCGATCGCCGCTTCCTGGCCCCGGGTAAGGAAATTTTCCTCGTCGAAGGTGTCGTTGTGATCCACCAAGGCGCCTTGGTGCGAGCCGCGGACGAAGCGCATGCAGCCGTTGGCCTGGGTGACCGGGCTGAGCGCCAGCCAGGCGCTCACCATGGCCTCTTCATCCGCCAGGCCCCAATAGCGCAGGTCCTGATGCCAGCTCACGTAGCTGCCCGTGTGGGGCTCCTTGATGAAAAAGGTCCCGCTCCAGGCCAGGATGTCCGGCCCGATGATCGCTTCCACCGCGTCCAGAATGCGCGGGTTGCAAGCAATCTCATAGGCGAAGGGGAAAACCACATGGGGGTAGTTCAGCTGAGTCTTGTTGCCCAGTTTTTTCTCGCCGATTTCCCCTTCCAGACCTTCCAGGCGGCGTCGGTAGTCCTTCGCCTCCTCCGGCGACATGACCGAAAGCGGAAAATAAAACCCTTGTTTGTCATAGGCTTCTTTGATTTTTTGACGGTCGGTGGCAATCATGATCGGCGCCCTCGTTGACGGTGTCCGAAGAATTGATCCTTAACTCGTTGGGCAAAAGCAAACGATTTATCTGGGGCCTTAGGTTTAGTAATACTTATCCTCAGCTATTGCGCCCCTTCGTGCATATCAAAGGAGCCATCACCGATGGTGCTCAGGAAAATCCCTTCCCTCAATTGGCTGCGCACCTTCGAGGCGGCGGCCCAGACCGAGAGTTTTTCTGCCGCGGCCCGTCTCTTGAACATGAGCCCCTCGGCGGTCAGCCAGCAGATCAATGCCTTGGAGACCTATTTGGGCACGGCCTTGTTTCTGCGCGGCGCCAAGAGCGTTCACCTCACCGAGGCGGGTTACTTGTTTCTGCCCGCCGTGCGCCAGGCCATGATCTCGGTGGAGGCCAGTGCGTCCGCCATCCGCGACGCGCGCAGCCAAGACCGCCTTTTGATCCACGCCAACAGCGTTTTCGCCCATGGCTGGCTGGCGCCCCGCCTGGCGGATTTTCAGGCCAAGCACCCCTGGATCGGCCTCAGCGTGGAATGCAGCGATCACTTCGACCAGTTGCAGCGGGAGGGGGCGGACATCAAGATCACCTTCGGGCCGCCCCTGGCGGATTGGGGCACGGCGAGCAAGCTGTTTTCCGAGGTCGTCTTCCCGGTGGCGTCGCCCGCCCTGGCCGCCGGGATCAAAACACCCAAGGATCTCCTGCAACACAATCTGATCGAGGTGGCGCCCCACCGGCAGAATTGGTCCCGCCTCCTGGCCGCGCTGGATGTGCCGGGGGCCGAGCAGGCGGCGGTTACTCAGGCGTCCAACACGGCCCTTGCTCTCTCCATGGCGGCGGCGGGCTTTGGGCTAGCCTTGGCCAGAGCGCCGGCCACCGACTGGCTGGTCCGGACCCTGGGCCTGGTGCGCTGCCCTGTTGCCGGGGAACTGAAGGGGGAGGAATTCTACCACCTGGTGGTCTGCAGTCGTGGCCGCCCCTCCGAAAAGGCGGAGGCTTTCCGCGACTGGGTTCTCGCCGAGTTGGCGACTTGAGCCCTAACTTCAGTACGAAAGCTCAAGCTTCACATTGCGCTTGCGCCGGGCAAGGGACCTAAGGGAGCGGCGCAAGGTGAAGGCGGAGGCCGCCAGGTAGATGGCCTTGAAGAGGTAAATCGGCAGACGCAAGCGGCCCTTGGAAAAGATGTCCCCGGCCAAGAGGGCCAGAATGGCTTCCTCCATGCGCAAAATATTGCGCGGCGCCAGAAAAAGGTTGTGAATGGCCGGTGTGGTGAAGCGGTAGATGAACCACGACAGGTTCTTCAGGCCCCGGTCGATCTTGGCTTGGGCGCGATCCAGGTGCTTTTCCCCCGCCGCCCCTTCGCGCAGGCAGGCCTCGATGCCGTCGACGGTGGCCACCGCGCTGCTCATGGCCAGGTAGACACCGCTGGAAAATACCGGGTCCACGAAGGCATAGGCGTCGCCCACCAGGACATAGCCGGGCCCCCACATCCTCTGAGATTTGTAGGAGTAGTTGCCGGTCGCCTGGGGTCCGCTCACCAAATGGGCCTTGGCCAAGCGCTCCTGCACGCCGGGGCAAAGGGCGATGGTTGCCTGAAAGAACTCATCCAAGGGGCCCTTGCGGGTTTTCAGGTATTCCGGCCAGCACACGGCCCCCACCGACATGGCACCGTCGCGCAGGGGGATCATCCAGAACCAGCCGTGCGGGAACCAATAAATCCCGATGTTGCCGGCGTCCCGCCCGGGAAAACGCTCCGCGTTTTCGAAGTGACCGAAAAGGGCCGAGGAGTTATGCCGGGGGTTTTTGACCTTCAGCCCCTTGCGGGTGGCCAATAGGGCGTTGCGGCCCGAGGCGTCCACCACCACGCCGGCGTCGAAAGTCATCTCCCGGCCGTCGGCGGTTTCCGCCGTGACCCGGTTGTCGCCCCATGATCGGGTCTCCACCGCCTGGACCCGCACCTCTTCCAGCACCAAAGCGCCGTTTTTTTTGCTGTTCTCCAAAAGCAAGTGGTCGAATTCCGAGCGCCGCACCTGAAAGGCATGGGGATGGGCACCGTCCAGGGTATTTTCGAAATAATAGGTGTGAGCGCGCCGGCCACTCTGGTCGGACGCCATCTCGATGCCGGGTTTGAGCAGACCGATTTGCCGCACGTCGTCCTGCACGCCCAGCTGCTCAAAAATAGGCAGATTGAGCGGTAGCAGGGATTCACCAATGTGAAAGCGCGGATGCCGGTCCTTTTCCAGCAGGATGACCTGCCAGCCCCTTTGCGCCAGGAGCGTGGCGATAGTGGAGCCGGCGGGGCCGCCGCCGATCACCACCACGTCGGCCTTGTCAGGAACTGAATCCGAACCCATCAGCGTGCCGCCTCCGACCGGCCTTTCCGCTGTACGCGACAGCGTGGTTTGGCGCCGAGGACAGTATGGCGCGAACCTTCAACGGAATTTATGGTTTTTTTAGGGGAGGGCAAGCGCCATGGACCCGCTTTGGAACGACACGCTTGGAAGATTTTAATCACCCCGTGCGATAGTTCGGCCGCTTGACACAGCCCATAATAGTGGCCGAGTTTGCCATTGCATCTGCCGTTTGATCATAGTATCTGGCCACAAACAAAGAAAATCGATTGGACATAAGGGCGTGACTCAAACACCGCTTCAGCAAGAAATCGCCACGATGATGGTGTCTGCTTTAAATCTTGAAGTGAAACCAGAGGAAATTGAAGCCGATGCCCCCCTGTTTTACGACGGCTTGGGCCTGGATTCCATCGACGCCTTGGAGTTGGCCTTGGAGCTGACAAAAAACTATGGATTCGAGCTGCGCGCGGAAGATGATCAAAACCAGAAAATCTTCGCTTCGCTCACCAGCCTTGCCGAGCACGTTGAAAAAAACCGCACCAAATAAATCTCCGTCAGATCAGACGGCGGCGGGCCGCTTGCGGGCGGTTCAGATCGTCGCCTCGCTCTCGCTGGTGGCGGCCCTGCATCTGGCCATTTTGCAGGACCGGCCGGCGGTCTTTTTTATCTCCCTCCTGCTCTTTGGCGCCTTTCTGGTTCTCGGGCAAGGATCGAGCCGTGCCGGCATCTTTTGCGTGGTCGTGGCGTCGGCAGCCCTGGCGGCGCTGCAGTTGGGTGTTTGGCAGGTCTTTAACCTGGTTTACTTGCCGCCCATCGCGGTCAATGCCTTGCTGCTTTTCACCTTTGGCGGCAGTCTTTTACCCGGCCGCGAACCCTTGATCGCCCGCTTCCGCCGCCTCCAGGTGGGCTGGGACACCCCGGAAATCGTGCGCTACACGCGCCGACTGACCCTGTTGTGGACCTTGTTTTTTGTGGTCAGCTTGCTCTTGTCCCTGGTGTTGCCCGTCGCCGCCGGGCCGGTGGTCTGGTCGTGGGTCGTCAATCTGGCCTGTCCGCTGCTGGCACTGGCCTTTTTTGTCGGCGAGCACGCCTATCGGGCGGTCATCTTGCCCCATTTCGGGCCCGCTTCCCTTGCCGCCACGCTGGGGACCTTGATGCGGCCGCAAAGCTGGCGCGGCACCTGGCATGAACTCACGGCCAAAAACTAGCGTGCCGTGGCCCAGTCCCCCACCATGATACCGCTGCTCCGGAACCATCCATCTGACAGGGCGATGATCTGCCGCGACGGCGCGGCGCTGACGCGGGCACAGGTGTTGCAGCAGGCGGTCCAACTGGCGGAACGCCTGCCCCAAGCCGCGTATGTCATCAACGCTTCGGAGAGCCGTCATGGTTTCATCGTGGGGCTTTTGGCCGCCTTGCTCAAAGGGCAAGTCTGCCTTTTGCCCAATGACCGCACCTCGGGCACTCTTGTCCAGCTCCGGCAGGACTATCCGGGCGTCTATTGCCTTGGCGACGGATTGGATGAGGCGCTCTGGCAAGGTCTCGCTATCGAAACCCTGCACCTGGACCCGTTCTTGGCCGCCCCCGAATCGAGACCCCTCAACGAAGACACGCCGCCTCTCTTGCCCGCCGAGCAGGTGGCGGTGATTGCCTTTACCTCGGGGACCACGGGCAAACCGGCCCCCAATCCCAAACCCCTCGGCGTGCTGGCGATCACGGCCGATTTCATCGCCCGCCGTTTCGGTTTCGACCAGGCGCCGCCGCCCGGCATCGTGGCCACCGTGCCGCCTCAGCACATGTACGGGCTGGAAACCACGGTGGCCTTGTCCGTCTGGGGCGGGGTCTGCGTCCATAGCGGCCGGCCTTTCTACCCGGCCGATGTGGCCGATTGTTTGGCGCAAGTGCCGGCGCCCCGGGTCTTGGTCACGACGCCCATTCATCTGCAGGCCCTCTTGGGGTCCGAGGCGCGCTTTCCGGAGCTGCACAGTATCATCTCCGCTACGGCGCCCCTGCCGGTGGATGTGGCCGGCGCCGCGGAGCAGCGTTTCGGTGCCCGGGTCTTCGAGATCTTCGGCTTTTCCGAGGCGGGCACCGTGGCCACGCGCCGCACCGTTGAAACCCAGAGCTGGACCCTTTGCGACGGCTTGTGTATCTTCGAAGAAGGGGACCGGGCCTTTGTGGCCGCGGACCACTTTCCCCAGCCGCTTCCCTTCAGCGATCGCCTGCGCGTTTTGTCACCCCAGGAATTCGTCCACCTGGGCCGGGACAGCGACAGCCTGAACATCGCGGGGAAACGGGCCTCGCTCGCCGGCCTCAACGCCATTCTGACCGGGTTGGAAGGGGTGTCGGACGGAACCTTTTACGCGGTTCCCTCCACGGACGCTCGGCGGCCTCCGCGCTTGGTAGCATTCGCTGTGGCCAATCTCGATGCAGAAGAAAAAATCAGAGCCGCTCTGAAGGAAAAAGTGGATCCCGCCTTTTTGCCCCGCCGGCTCTTTTTTGTGGATGCCTTGCCCCGGTCGGCCACGG
>JANQKX010000102.1 GCA_028280915.1 Kiloniellaceae bacterium | reverse complement strand
GTGTAATCAACACAACAAACTTCTAACTGCTCTCAAATACTTTGCTAAGTGCTTTTCATTATCATTACTTTTAACAGGTCACATAACCCATCACACTCCCGCCGACCTGAAAGCCCCCGCGGCGCCACCGGCGGCGCTTGAAGCTCCGGCCCTCAGTGCAAAACCGAGCGTGGCACCGGAACCCAGCACAGTACCGCCAGCGGCGGTGCCCCAGGCGCCACCGACACCAAATCCAACGGCGACCGCCCCGGCGGCACCATCGGGGGCGAACGGCCGGATCTTCGCCAGTCCCTTGGCCCGGCGCTTGGCCAAGCAAGGGGGATTGGATCTGGCGGGGGTGACCGGCTCCGGCCCCCATGGGCGTATCGTCAAGGTCGATGTGGAAGCGGCGCTGGCGGCCCCGGCGGCGCCGGTCGCCGTGGTTGCCACAGCGCCCCTTGCCGCGCCGTCAGGCCCCGGCGCCAAGGAATTGGCGGACATGCTGGGCATGGCCTACCGCCAGGAGCCCTTGTCTGCCATGCGCAAGGTGATCGCCAGCCGGCTGAGCGAGTCCAAGCAGACGGTGCCCCATTTTTATCTTACCGTGGATTGTGAGATCGATGCCCTGTTGCAGGCCCGCAAGCAGTTGAATGGGACCGGCGAGGGCCTGAAAATCTCGGTCAATGATTTTGTCATCCGGGCGGTGGCCCTGGCCCTGACCCAGGTGCCGGCGGCCAATGCCTCCTTCGATCCGGGCGGTCTCTTGATGTACGAGCACGCTGACATCTCCGTGGCGGTGGCCACGCCGGCGGGCTTGATCACGCCCATCATCAAGGGCGCCGAGGGCAAGGGCCTGGGCACCATCTCATCGGAAATGAAGGACCTGGCGGCCCGGGCACGGGACGGCAAGCTGAAGCCCGAGGAGTATCAGGGCGGTAGTTTCTCCCTGTCGAACCTGGGCATGTTCGGCGTCAAGGATTTCGCCGCCATCATCAACCCGCCCCAGGGCTGCATCCTGGCGGTGGGCGCGGGCGAACAGCGCCCGGTGGTCAAGGACGGCCAACTGGCCGTGGCCACGGTCATGTCCTGCACCCTGTCGGTGGATCACCGGGTGGTGGACGGGGCGGTGGGCGCCGAGTTCCTGGCCGCCTTTAAGAAGTTCATCGAACAGCCTCTTACCATGTTGCTTTAAGGGACCAGAGCATGGCCGACAGCCAATACGATGTGATCGTTGTCGGGGCCGGCCCCGGCGGCTATGTGACCGCCATCCGGGCGGCGCAGCTGAAAATGAAGGTGGCCATCGTGGAGGAAAAGCACCTGGGGGGCATCTGCCTCAACTGGGGCTGTATTCCCACCAAGGCCCTGCTGCGTTCGGCCGAGATCTATCACTACATGAACCACGCCGGGGACTACGGCCTGAGCGCGGACAACGTCGGCTTCGACATGGGCAAGGTGGTGCAGCGGTCGCGCAAGGTTTCCGATCGCTTGAGCGGCGGCGTGGGCTATCTGTTGAAAAAAAACAAGGTGTCGGTGATCGACGGGCGCGCCCGCCTGACCGGGCCGGGGCGGCTAACAGTCAGCAAGGACGGGCAGGAGGTGGCGCAACTGCAAGCGCCCCACGTCATCCTCGCCACGGGTGCGCGGGCCCGGGCCCTGCCGGGGCTGGAGCCCGACGACAAGCTGGTCTGGACCTACATGAACGCGC
>JANQKX010000101.1 GCA_028280915.1 Kiloniellaceae bacterium | reverse complement strand
CCTGGTCGCCGGCCTTCAGGTACTTGGGCGGATCAAAGCCGATGCCCACGCCCGCGGGGGTGCCCGTGGCGATCACGTCGCCGGGCAGCAGGGTGATGCCGTTGGAAAGCGCGGCGATGATGGTGGGCACGTCGAAAATCAACAGATCCGTGTTGGACTCCTGACGCAGTTCTCCGTTGACCCAGCAGCGCACCGGCGTGTCGGCAAGGTCGATCCCATCGGCGGTGACCGCCCAGGGCCCCATGGGGCAAAAGCTGTCCTGGGACTTGCCGATCAGCCACTGACTGTGCTGCCCTTGCAGATCCCGCGCGGTCACGTCATTGACGATGGTATAGCCCCAAACGTGATCCATGGCCGCCGACTTGGCGATGTTGCGCCCCGTCCGGCCGATGATCACGGCCAACTCCACCTCGTAGTCGACGGCGGTGGACACGGCAGGGTCCATGCGAATGGCCTCGCCCGGCCCGATCACACTCTCGGGCACCTTGGAAAACACGATGGGGTGTTCGGGCACGGCGCCGGCCGCGGCGGAGCTGTCGAAGCCGGAGGAGGCGAACTCGTGGGCGTGGGCATAGTAGTTCTTGCCCACGCAAAAAATGTTGCGCCGGGGCCGCGGGATCGGCGCCCGCAGGGTGACGTCGGCCAGGGGCACCCGCTCGGCCACCGGCGGCAGGGGGCCGTCGATCAAGGCGGTCACGCCGCCCGCCGCCACCTGGGCACTCGATAAGTCGAAACGGTCGACCGCCTGCGCCTCTTCGATCACCTGTCCCAGGTGGTGGCCGTTGTTCCATTCAAAATGGGCGATTTTCATAATGTCCCCTCTATTTTTTCCGCCGAGGCGCCGTCCGGGCGCAGGATGATCGAACCCGTGGTTTCCCGGCTCTGCAAGGCCCGATGGGCCTCCGCCGCCTCGCTGAGGGCATAGCGCCGGGTCACGTCGATGGTGATGATATGCCGGTTGATGGCATCGAACAGACGGCCGCAGATGCTCTCCACCTTCTCCGGCGTGTCCGTATAGTGGGCGAAGTTCGGCCGGGACAGGGTCGCGGAATTGGCCGCCAGGCCGCCGATGTCCCAAGACCCGATATCGCCCGAGGCCTGCCCGAAGGAGACCAGGTGGCCGCAGGTCGCCAAGGCGGCGATGGAGTGGGGAAAGCTGTCCCGCCCCACCGCGTCATAAATCACATCGGCGCCCTTGCCCCGGGTCAAGTCCATGACTTGGCGTTCCAGGCTTTGCGGGCCGGGCTGGATCACGTGGTGCGCGCCGGCGGCCCGTGCCGCCCGGGCTTTTTCCTCGCTGGAGGTGGCGCCGATCACCGTGGCGCCCAGGTGCCTGGCCCATTGACACAGCAAGCGGCCCACGCCGCCGGCCGGCGCGTAGACCAGAACGGTCTCGCCCGGTTGCACGGCATGAACCCGGTGCAGCAGGAACTCGGCGGTCATACCCTTGAGCAGGCCGGCGGCCGCCGTTTCCACGTCCAGCTGGGCGGGCAGGGACACCACCAGGCTGGCGTCCATGGTGCGCAGATCCGCATAGGCCCCCACCGGCGGGCAGGCGTAGGCGACCCGCTGGCCGGGCCGCAGGTGGCGCACCCCCGGCCCCACGTCGACCACGACCCCGGCGGCTTCCATGCCCGGCGCCCCCGGCGGTGTCAGCAGCTTAAACAAGCC
>JANQKX010000066.1 GCA_028280915.1 Kiloniellaceae bacterium | reverse complement strand
CACCAACTTGACCGAGGTCTTCTTTACCTACGTCAAGGTGGCGTCTTTCACCGCGATTTTCTTGTCCTGCCCGGTGTTTTTGACCCAGCTGTGGCTGTTCATCGCGCCCGGCCTGTACAAAAACGAAAAGTCGGCCATCGCGCCCTTCCTGGTGGCGACGCCGGTGCTGTTTCTGGTCGGCGGCGCGCTGGTCTATTACATCATTTTCCCCCTGGCGGCGCGGTTTTTCATCGCCTTCGAGGTGCCGGGCGGGGAGGGCGTCTTGCCCATCGAGTTGGAGCCCAAGGTCAACGAATACCTGTCGTTGATGATGAAGCTCATTTTTGCCTTCGGCGTCTGCTTCCAGCTGCCCGTGATCATGACCCTCTTGGCCCGGGTGGGCCTGGCCACCTCCAAGGGCATGGCGGAAAAGCGAAAGTACGCCATTATCGCCGTCTTTATCGTGGCGGCCATTTTCACCCCGCCCGACCCCATCAGCCAGCTGAGCTTGGCTATTCCCATCATCCTGCTCTACGAAATCTCCATCCACATGGCCCGGGCCGTGGAAAAACGGCGCGCGGCGAAGGAGGGAGAGGACCCGGACGACACGCCTGACGGGGATGGCGCCGGGGATGGCGCAGGGGACGGAGACGGCGATGGCAAGGACGGCGAGGTGTCCACGTCCCAGGGCAGCACGGCCTAACCCCCAAGAGATTGCAATTCAGGGCCCGTGACCGTGGACGAAGCGGTAACAAAGCCCTATAACGCGAAAAATCCGTTCCACAATCTCGATTCGTTAGTCCCATGTTCGATATAAAATGGATCCGCGAGCGTCCGGAAGAATTTGATGCTGCCTTGAAAAAACGCGGCCTGGCGCCCCATGCCGATCAATTGATCGCCCTGGATCAGGCCGTGCGCGCCCTGCAGACCGATCTGCAGCACCTGCAAACCCAGCGCAACGAGGCGTCCAAGGCCATCGGCGAGGCCAAGCGCAAGGGTGAAGACGCCTCCGATCAGATGGCGGCGGTGGCGGCCCTGAAAGACGAAATGGCGGCTCGGGAAAGCGAGGGCAAAGCCAAGGCGCAAGAGCTGGAAAGCTTCTTGAGCACCCTGCCCAACGCGCCCCTGGACGACGTGCCGGAAGGGGCCGACGAGGCGGCGAACGTTTGCGTGCGTAGTCACGGCAGCCAAACGGAGTTCGATTTCGAGGCCAAGCAGCACTTCGAACTGGGCGAAGACCTGGGCCAGATGGACTTCGAAACCGCGGCCAAGCTGTCCGGGGCCCGTTTCGTGGTCATGCGCAAGGGGGTGGCCCGCTTGCACCGCGCCTTGGCCCAATTCATGCTCGATCTGCACACTAGTGAGCACGGCTATACCGAGGTGGCGCCGCCCTTGCTGGTGCGCGACCACGTGCTCTATGGCACGGGGCAGCTGCCCAAGTTCGCCGAGGACAATTTCCGCACCACCGACGGCTTTTGGCTGATCCCCACGGCGGAAGTACCGCTCACCAACCTGGTGCGGGAATCCATCATGGATGAGGCCCAGTTGCCCCTGCGGGTGACCGCGCTCACCCCCTGTTTCCGCTTGGAAGCCGGGGCGGCCGGGCGGGACACCCGGGGCATGCTGCGCCAACACCAGTTCGAGAAGGTGGAACTGGTGTCCATCGTGGAGCCCGATCAATCCGATGCCGAGCTGGAGCGCATGACGGGCTGTGCCGAGCAGGTGCTGCAACGCCTGGGCCTCTCTTACCGGGTGATGGTGCTGTCCACCGGCGACATGGGCTTCGGGGCCCGCAAGACCTATGACATCGAGGTGTGGCTGCCGGGCCAGAAGGCCTATCGGGAGATTTCCAGCTGTTCCACCTGCGGCGACTTTCAGGCCCGCCGCATGAAGGCGCGCTATCGGCCCGCCGGCGCCAAGGGTACCCAGTTCGTGCATACCTTGAACGGCTCCGGCGTGGCGGTGGGGCGCTGTTTGATCGCGGTCATGGAAAACTACCAGCAGGCCGACGGCAGCATAGCGGTGCCCGACGCCCTGGTGCCCTATATGGGGGGGCTGACGGCCCTGACGCCCGATGGCTGATCGGCCCATGGATCTGGCAAAGACCCGCATTCTGATCAGCAACGACGACGGCATCCATGGCCCGGGCCTCAAGATACTGGAGGAAATCGCCCGTTCCTTGAGCGATGACGTCTGGGTGGTGGCGCCGGAGACCGAGCAATCGGCCATGAGCCATTCCCTGACCCTGCGCCGGCCCTTGCGGGTGCGGAACCTGGGCGAGCGGCGCTTTGCGGTGGTCGGCACGCCCACGGACTGCGTGCCCATGGCCCAGCGCCAGATTCTCAAAGAGCGGCCCGCCGATCTGGTGCTTTCCGGTGTTAACGAGGGGTCCAATCTGGGCGAGGACGTGGCCTATTCGGGTACCATCGCCGCGGCCATGGAAGGCACCTTGCTGGGCGCCGCCGCCATCGCCTTAAGTCAAGGTCGGTCCCGTAATCAGCCCACCGCCTGGGAAACGGCGGCCCGTTTCGGCCCCGATCTGGTGCGGCGCCTGGTCGGCCAGGGCTGGCCCCAAGGTGTGCTCATGAACGTGAATTTCCCGCCCCGTAGCCCGGAAGAGGTGCGCGGCATTGAGATTTGCGAGCAAGGACGGCATGATTCGGGCATCGAAATCCATCAGGGGAGGGACCCCTCAGGCCGCCCTTACAGCTGGATCGGCAACTTTTCCGAACCGGCCAGCGCCAAAGTGGGCACGGATATCGCTGCCTTTTACGCTGGCGCGATCACCGTCAGCCCCTTGAGATTTGATCGCACCGAGCGGAATGTCATGGATGACCTCAAGGGCCTTTTTGAGTAGCGGTTCTTTCGGATAGAGGCGAGCAGATTTGACCATCGAAGCGCGCAAAATTCGCCTGATTATGCAGCTTAGGCGGGCTGGTATCTCCGACACGGAGGTGCTGTCCGCCTTGGAGCGCATTCCGCGCGAAGCCTTTGTGCCAAAAAGTTTTTTAGATCAAGCTTATGAAAATAAAGCGTTACCCATCGGCCAGGGTCAAACCTTAAGTCAGCCTCAAGTAGTGGCCATCATGACCCAGGGCCTGAAGGTCCAAAAGCGCCAGAAAGTGCTGGAAATCGGGACCGGTTCCGGCTACCAGGCGGCCATCCTGTCCCGGCTGTGCCGTCGGGTCTATACCATCGAACGCTACAGAGAACTCTTGGAAGTTGCGGAAAAACGGTTTATTGATTTACGCCTACATAACATCACCACCCGGTTGGGTGATGGTTGGAAGGGCTGGCCAGAGCAGGCACCCTTCGATCGCATCATCGTGACGGCTGCACCGCCGTCGATACCGGGAAAACTGGTGGATCAGTTGGGAGAAGGGGGCCTTCTCGTGTTGCCGGTCGGGCGATCATCGCACGACCAGGAGCTCTTGCGGATTACCCGTCATGATGACGGATCGCTGTCTGAAGAGTCTCTAGGGCTGGTACGATTCGTGCCTCTGGTTAGGGGACTGCCTGACGATGAGTCGGGCGGTGCAGGGACCAGGGCGCCCATCGCGGCAGTCAATGGAGGAGGCAGATAGTGACCACGTCTTTGCGATTCCTGCTAAGGGGACGAGTCTGTCTGATCGGTTTGTGCGCGGGCTTGTCGATGTTATCGCTGGGTGCTTGCGTGCCCACGTCCCAGCAACAGAGCCTTAACTGGCACGTCCCCAAGATCAAAACGCCGCCGCCGCCCCAGCGCAAGCCCGGGGCACCGGACCGGTTTCAGGACTTGGTCTGGCAAAATACCGCGCCCTCGTCCAGCCCGTCGGTCGGTCAGGTGACGGCGGCGGCTCCCGTCCAGGAACCCCTTGGCGCCAAGCCGGTGAAGGCCGTTGCCGCGGAACCCTTGGCGCCGCTGCCCCAGGTCCCGGTCCAAAAAACCGTGACCACCCAGGAGTTGGCGCCGACGCCCGTGGCTGTATCCGCGCCCGCAACGGGGACCCAGATGGGTGGTTCCGGTGACGTTCATCGGGTGCAAAAGGGCGAGACCCTCTATTCGGTCAGCCGTAAGCTGGGCATTCCCTTGCAGGCGCTGATCGACGAAAATGATCTGCAGGCGCCCTACAAATTGGCGGTCGGGCAGGAACTGAGAGTGCCGGCGTCGCGGGTCCACTATACGGCCAAGGGCGATACGATCTATGGCATCTCAAAGGCCTATGGCGTGGACATGACCCAGCTGGCCTTCTTGAACGGCATGAAGGCGCCCTATGGTTTGTCGGTCGGGCAGCCGGTCCTGATTCCCGCCTCGCCGGTGCCGGTGAAGGCGATCGCGACCACGACGACACAGGTGGCCTTGGCGCCTGCCGCCCCAATACCGGGCAAAAAGGCGGTGGTGACAGCGCCTGAGCCGGTTCCGGCGGCGGTGCAAGCCCCACCCGCCAATAAGGTGGCGAAGAACGGGCCGATTCCGGCGCCGCCGCCCCGTTCGGGGGGCAAGTTCCTCTGGCCGGTCAACGGCAAGCTGGTGTCCGATTACGGCCCGCGCCAAAGCGGACGTCAGAATGACGGCATCAATATTCTGGCGCCCCGGGGCACCGGTGTGCGGGCGGCGGAAAATGGCGTGGTGGCCTATAGCGGCACGGAGGTGGCCGGCTTCGGGCGCTTGCTGCTGATCAAGCACGCCGACGGCTGGATCACCGCCTATGCCCACAACGACGCGATCCTGGTGGAGCGGGGCGAGACGGTAAAACGGGGGCAGATCATCGCCCGCGTGGGCAGCTCCGGCAACGTGGCCAAGCCCCAGCTTCATTTCGAGATCCGCAAGGGGACCCGGGCCGTGGACCCGGCCCAGCTGCTGGAGCCGAGAAAGACGAGCTAAACCAGATAGACCTTCTCTAAGAAAGCGGTTTGCCTAGGCGGCCGGCCAGGTCTTGAATGAACTGCCAGGCAACCCGGCCCGAGCGGGAGCCTCGGGTGACCGACCATTCCCTGGCCTGAGCCCGCAATTGCTCGGGGTCCACCTCCAGACCGTAGCGGCCAACATAGCCTTCGATCATGGCGAAGTAGGTGTCCTGGTCGCAGTGGTGGAACCCGAGCCAGAGCCCGAAACGATCGGAGAGGCTGACCTTTTCCTCTACCGCCTCGGAGGTGTGAATGGCCGTGGAGCGTTCGTTTTCGATCATATCCCGGGGCATGAGATGACGCCGATTCGAGGTGGCATAAAAGATCACGTTCGACGGCCGGCCTTCTATGCCCCCTTCCAGCACCGCCTTTAGGGACTTGTAGCTGGCGTCCTCGTTGTCGAAGGACAAATCGTCGCAGAAGAGCAGGCAGGGGCGGCCGCAATCGCGCAGAATGGCCAGCAGGTCGGGCAGGGAGGGGATGTCCTCGCGATGGATTTCCACCAGAACCGTGCGGTCCTTGGCCGTTGGGGCCAACTCGTTGACCCGCGCGTGTACGGCCTTGACCAGGGAAGATTTGCCCATGCCCCGGGCGCCCCATAAGAGGGCGTTGTTGGCCGGCAGGCCGGCGGCGAAAATTCGGGTATTTTCCAGCAGGATTTGAGTTTGCCGCTCGATCCCGCGCAGCAGGTCGAAGTCGATGCGATTGACCTCGGGAACGGGCTCCAGGCTGGCGCTTTCCGCTTTCCAGATAAAGGCATCGGCCAGGCTCAAATCCGGCTTTCGCGATGCGGCGGGGGCCAGGCGGTCCAGGGCATCGGCGATGCGGGTCAGTTGCGCTAAAATGCCTTGATTCACTCTTTGCTCCATCCCAACTCCACTTTGACCTTGGCTGGTTGTTTTTGCCGATTGTTTGAGCCTTTTGGCCCGACTTTCGCGGACCGAACCTAGATTGCGGTAATGTGATCGTCAATTGACGGCTGCGGGACGGCAAAAAGGCGGCGCGCGACATTGCAATTCGCGAAAGCGGCGCTATAGTCCGCCGGGCCGCTCGCCGGGTCACCGCCAGCAGGCTTTTCAAAAGGATGGTCTGCCCGGGAAAATCCGGCCAAGCAACAAAAGGACAACACCATCATGCTGATTTCACCCGCATTCGCACAAGACGCCGCCGGCGGTATGGGAGACTCCGGGCTCTTGTCATTGCTGCCCCTGGTTCTGATCTTTGTCGTCTTTTACTTCCTGCTCATTCGCCCGCAGCAGAAAAAGATGAAGGCCCACCGCAACATGGTGGAAGCCGTGCGGCGCGGTGACAAGGTGGTCACGGGCGGCGGCATCATGGGCACGGTGACCAAGGTGGTGAGCGATTCCCCGGAAATCCAGGTGGAGATTGCCGACGGCGTGCGGGTCAAGGTCATGCGTCACACCTTGCAAGAGGTCTTGAGCAAACCCGAGGCGGTTTCCACCAAATCGGCCGGGGCGCCGCCCAGAGCCGCCAACGACGAGGCCTCCAAGGAAAAGCCCAAGAGCATGTTGGGCGGCCTTTTTGGCGGCAAGTCGGACAAGTAAGGTTTTCTTAACCCTTTTCGTCTTATGGCTGCTTAGGCTCCAGATCTTGATCAAGCTCCCGTTTTCCGTCCGCCAGGACCCCGCATAGGCCGTTTTGAGTCATGGTTCATTTTCCCCGGTGGCAGATCATCTCCGTGATCATCGTCCTGGTCTTGGGCGCGGTTTACGCCGCGCCGAACCTGTTTAGCCGCGGCACCTTGGACGACCTGCCCGATTGGATGCCGCATAGTCAGATCAATCTGGGTCTGGACTTGCAGGGCGGCTCTTATCTGCTGATCGCCGTGGATCTGGCCGGGGTGAAGAAGCAAGAGCTCGAGGATCTGGAGGACGCTGTGCGCCAGACCTTCAAGGCCAGCGGTATCGGCTATCGCCAGCTTGGGGTCTACGGCAATCACGTGGGCTTCACCCTCACCAATCCCGCCGAGGAAGACCGGGCGCGCACGGCGCTGCGGGAGATGGCGCCGGACGCCAACATCGACTTGGAAGACAACGGCCAGGTGCGGATCGAGTTCTCCGAGGAGGCGGAGCGCATGCGGGCCAACTCGGTGCTCAACCAGACCATCGAGATCATTCGCCGCCGGGTGGATGAAAC
>JANQKX010000063.1 GCA_028280915.1 Kiloniellaceae bacterium | reverse complement strand
CCATGGCGATTTGGTGGACGACTTGACCGATACCATGGGCGCCCCCGACGGGCCGCCCATCGACCCGCGCATGACCATCGGCGATCTCAAGGCCCTGATCGCCCAGCACTATGCCTGGGCGGCCAAAATAGATTTCACCGACCCGGAACGGCTGCGGCATTTCTGGTACGTCTCCATCGAAAAGCTGGAGCCCCGCTTGGGCGACCGCTACGAAGAACCGGGCGCTGGCAAGGAGATGGTGCTGGGCGTGGCTCGGGAGCTGCAAAAACTAGCGGCCTGCCTCGCGGATGAAGATGACACCGCGCCTCTCGCCCGGTTCCTCCTGGCCCGGCCGGAGGTCCGTCATATGGTCCGCCGCGTCCAGATCGCCCCCTGCTGCCCTTATGGCGAGATCCGCGATAATCTCTTGGACGCCGGTATGCTGCCCATCGACCTGCTGCGCTGCAAACTGTCGTTTTTCGGCGCCTCCAAGTTCGATCCCCGCTCGGACCGCTGGACCCGCATCACCCTCTATCAAGGCGCGCCCCTGCCCGACGAGTTGAGCCGCTCTGGCGCCGATGACTGGTCTTTTCCCTTGGCGCCCGAACCGGTTTGAGGGACGATGGCGCGGGAAAACCGCTCTGACCGGTCAATTGATGGTGGCGTCCGTTGAGGGATACAAAGGTGCCGGAGGATGTGAAAGAGTCGTTCGGCTTTCTCCAGCAGATGGGGAAAGAGGCCAAGACCTATCTGCTGGACCGATGCCAAAAAGTATCCCTGCCGCCTCATAAGGACATTCTTCAGCCGGGGGACCGGGTAAACGGTGTCTATCTGGTCACCGCCGGCACAATCCGCGTCTATTATCTGGATGCGGCCGGCGGAGAAGGCACACTGTATTGGATTCGACCCGGCGAGAGCTGCATCCTCGCCCTCAACAGCCTGTTTTCCGATATGCCTTATCCCGCCTGGGCCGCCACGGAAGAAACCGGCGCCGAGCTCCTGCTGGCTCCCGGCGCGGTTTTCCGTGAGTTGTTCTCCCATGAGCCTTGCTTGCAGAGCTTCTTTTTCGAGCAGCTCTCCTCGCGGGTCTTCGGCCTGATGCAAACTCTCGAAGGCACCATGCGGCGCAGTCAGGAAGAACGCTTGGTGGCCTTGCTCTTGGATCTGGCGGACCAGGATGGTGTGGTGAGCCTGTCCCAGGACCGGCTGGCCCGCCATCTGGGTACCATCCGCGAGGTGGTCTCGCGCCTGTTGCGTGGACTGGCCGGTCGAGGCTTGGTCACACTGGCGCCCCGCCGGACCGTGATCCTGGATCGAACGCGCCTGAAAGCGCGGCTCGCCCACCACGGTGATTCGGACGTTTAGGATCTGCTCGAGAACGCCAGGGGCCTAATCGAGAAGAGCCCCTGGGCCTCTCCCTGTCCTTAACGGCTGAGCACCGCCACCGCCTCGGCCGTGGTCAGCACGCCGTTGGCGATCATGCCGTAGTTCACCAGGGCCGCGCCGTAGGCCTCTTCGCCCGGTGCGCCGACCGCGTCCTTGACCACATAGACCTTGAAGCCATTCTCCATCAGGGCGCGCATGTGGGAGTCCACGCAAAGGTTGGCCACCAAGCCGCCCAGGATGACCGTATCAATGCCCCGGGCCCGCAGCTGATAAATCAGATCGTTACTCTCCGGCCCGTACATTTTGTGGGGCGCGACGACGATGGTGCTGCCGTCGTAGATGTATTTTTTGAATGGCTCATAGAAGTCCGCGCCCGAGCCTTCAAAGCCTTCTTCGTCGCTCAAGCTCTCACGATAGAGGGCGCCCAGGTCTAAAAGCTGGCGTTGCAGCGCGCCGGCGTTGGACCAGTCCACATCCAGCTTGGTGTAAACCAAGGGATCGACCGCCAAGGTCACCTGCTGGGATTTGGCGGCCTTCATCAGCGTTTCGATGTTCTCGATGGTGTTCAGTTCCGCCATATTGGCCGCCACCAGGCCATAGAGCTTGCCGTCTTCGGAAAGAAAGTCGTTTTGCGGATCGGTAATGACGATCGCCGTGCTCGATTTTTCCAGATCCGGCAAGGGTGTGTCTGTTGCGGCCGCCGGCGCGACGGAGGCAAAAAGCGCAAGGCCCGCGATCAGGTGGCGCAAGTTCGTGTTCATGGGTGTTCCTTTCTCAATGGGTTTTGCATTGCCGTTAGACCGCGTGCCGACCAACTCGTATCGCCCGCGGTCCCCTTCACCTAAGCCATGAGATCGGCACGTGATGTAACAATTGCTCCACCCGCCGGTTAACTTCGGCAGCGCGAAGGGGCAAAACGAGGCCATTCAGGCCGCGCCGTGCATGCCGCCCCATGGACGAACACCGCCCGGTTTTGCTATGACTAATGCCTGGGGGGATCGCCGCGAGCGGGCCCGGCTTTTATGTTTGCGTGCTTGATAGCGGAGCTCCATGGATCCCATTTCCATTTCAGTGGCCTTTCTTTTTGGCTTCGGCGCCCGCCAGATCAAGCTGCCGCCCATGGTGGGCTTTTTGCTGGCCGGCTTCATTCTGCAGCAGTTCGGCGTGGTCGCCGGCCCCACGGTCAAGGAAGTCGCCAATCTGGGCGTGACCTTGCTGCTGTTCACCATCGGCCTGAAGCTGAAGGTGAAAAGCCTGGCCCGGCCCGAGGTCTGGGCCGGGGCCAGCATCCACGCCGCGGTCACCGTGGCGGTTTTCGGCATGATCTCTTACGGCCTGTCGGTGATCGGCTTTTCCGTGTTCGGCGGGCTCAGCCTGGAAACATCCTTTTTGATCGCCTTCGCCTTGAGTTTTTCCAGCACAGTTTTCGCCGTCAAGATCCTGGACGAAAAGGGCGAGCTGCCCTCCCTGCACGGGCGCACGGCCATCGGCATCTTGATCATGCAGGACGTCTTGGCCGTGGTCTTCCTGACCGCCTCCACCGGCAAGCTGCCGTCGGTCTGGGCCTTTGCCTTGGTCGGCCTCTTCGCCCTGCGGCCCTTGCTGCGTTACCTTTTGGATCGGGTGGGGCACGATGAACTGCTGCCCCTGTTCGGCCTGTTCTCCGCCATGGCGCTCGGGGTCTACACCTTCCAGCTGGTCGGCCTGAAGCCGGATCTGGGTGCTCTGATCATTGGCATGATGCTGGCCGGCTACAAACGGGCCTCGGAAATCGCCGATTCCCTCTTCAGCTTCAAGGAGCTGTTCCTGGTCGGCTTTTTCCTCAACATCGGCTTGTCCGAGGCGCCCACCCTGGAAGCCTTGGGCATCGCCCTTTTACTGGTACTGCTGATCCCCTTTAAAGTGGGATTGTACTTCTTGGTGCTGACCCGCTTTCACCTGCGGGCACGAACCTCCCTGCTCGCCTCCTACAGCTTGGCCAACTACTCGGAATTCGGGCTCATCGTCGGGGCCATCGGCGTGCAAAACGGTTGGATCAGCGGCCAATGGCTGGTGGTCATCGCCATCGCCTTGTCGATTTCCTTCGCCGTCGCCGCGCCGCTCAATCGTCTGTCCCACAACGTCTACGCCCGCTGGCACCGCTTCCTGATCCGCTTCGAGACGGAACAGCGCCACCCCGAAGAGCAGCCGGCCCAGATCGGCGGCGCGCAGATCGCCATCTTCGGCATGGGCCGGGTGGGCACGGGCGCCCACGCCTTCATCCGCGAGCGCTACGGCGACATCATGGTGGGCGTGGACAGCAACGCGGAGACCGTGGCCCGGCACAGGGCCGCCGGCTACAACGTGGTGCAGGGGGATGCCACGGATTCCGATTTTTGGGAACGGGCCCGCGCCGGCGGCGTGCAGTACAAGCTGGTCATGCTGGCCATGCCCGACCACCACGCCAACATGTATGCCCTGGAGCAGATCGTGAAGGGCGGTTACAAGGGCTTTATCGCCGCCGTCGCCCACTATCCGGATCAAGCGGAAATGCTGCGCGCGGCGGGCGCCCACGCGGCGTTCAACATCTATGCCGAGGCCGGCACCGGCTTTGCCGCCCACATCGACGATGAGATCCGGCGGCTCCTGGGCTCCCCGGCCCAGACGGGCCAAAAAAGCCAGGAGGAATAGAGCCCTTCCTTGTGCGAGTCAGGTTTGAGCAAAAACACGCCCGCGTCAGCAACCGTCCTTGTTAGCTCAAGGGGATGGTTTAAGGGGATGGTTCAAGTGGCGCGCCCGACGGTCGGAACCGGCAGTTGAACGGGCAACGGCCGCCTGAGGCGACGCTCATAGGCCGCCCGTTCCGACGGCGCATGGTTGCGGAACCGATGGCTGGTCTCGGCGGCTTGGTTGGCGTGTTGCCAGGCGCTGGTAAAAGCAATGGTGTGGCTGAGCATGGCACCTTGTCCTTTTTGTTCGTTTCGAACCACCGGTCCTTTTTGTTCGTTTCGAACCACCGGCCCCCCGTGACGGCTGCGGCGAGGCCGGTGGGTCTCCCCCGTGACATGAAGAGTTCCCGTCCCAGGGGTCGATCCTTGCACCACGGCCCCGCGAAATCAGTGACGGCGGTCACAAAAGTGTGATGTTTTCCCGCGTTACCGCCATTGGGCCGGGAGAGGCCGGAACAAGCACGGATCAAGTGCGTCGGCACCCGGGTTGTTGTGTCGCTATGACTCATCCTGTTGTTTCACTCTCACTCATAAAGTAGCGAGCGGGTGTGCGGGGCGCCCGTTAACGATTTTTTATTTTGATTTTGCCCGCCGCGCGTCACATTAAAGAAGAGGGCTGGATGGTGTTGACCGATGGTTCACCATTCCCCGTCGACAAACCCGTCGGCAAAAAGGTGTGGGCTTAGCATGGTACAGGGACGAGAGCGCGACCAGATCGGTCGCCGGCGGAGCGACGGGTCCAAGGTGGCGCACGCCAAAAGCGTGCCTGTTTCCATCCTGTTCGGCGCCGCTGCCCTGCTCGCCGCGCCGGCCAGTGCGCTGGCGCTGCCGGAGGGAGATGGTCGGGACCAGGCGGAAAGCTATTGCACCGCCTGCCATGGGGTGAACCTCATCGAGCGCAGTTC
>JANQKX010000061.1 GCA_028280915.1 Kiloniellaceae bacterium | reverse complement strand
AAATGCTTTGATCAAAGGCTGCGCGAGGAAGCGGAGATCGCCTTGGACAAGGGTCACTCCCTTTGCCTGCTGCTGACCGATATCGATCATTTCAAAAAGTTCAACGACACCTTTGGTCACCAAGTGGGTGATTCGGTGTTGAAGGTGGTGGCGCGCAACTTGAAAAACAGTGTGAAGGGAGCCGATCTTCCCGCCCGCTACGGCGGCGAGGAATTTGCCGTGATCCTCCCCGACACCAGCCTGGCCAACGCCGAAAAGATTGCCGAATCGATTCGCGCGAAACTGGCCAAAAAAGAGCTCAAGAACTCCAAGTCTCAGGAAAGCTACGGCCGCGTGACCCTCTCGATCGGTGTCGCCAAGTACCGTTTGGGGGAACCTTTGAGCGAAACGATCCAGCGGGCCGATGCCGGACTCTACCGGGCCAAGGAATTGGGCCGCAACCGGGTGGTTCCCGAGCATGAGTTGGCCGGGGAAGAAGTGTCGATCGCCAGCTGACCGTTCTTTAGTCGGGTTTTTCTTTTCTCAGTCATAGAGTTTGAAGCCCCTGCCCATCGGCCGTGAAGCGGTCCGGCGGGCAGCCTCGCATGGCAACCGGAGGTCCGTCGGTTTGTTACCGGCGCGCCATGGCTTGCCCGAACCTGTCCAAATGCGATCCCTATGGGCCATCATCTACGCTCCTTGGTATAAATTAAGTCTTTAATCCATACATCTCATTTTAAGCATTGGCGTTTATAACGGTCGACAGGAAAATATGGATGCCCGGCAACAAGGATCATGTGTGATAGGGGCCATGCAGGACTGGGCATCTTGCGAAGACTATCCGGTCGGAATACCAGCCGCCAAAAGCCGGCTTTCTGGTTGGAGACAGGAAAACGGGACGATGAGGTGAAGCGGTGCGCGAAGTTTCGTTAACGGGTCACGAAAGGCGCTTCGACGACAACGAGGTGATCGTCAGCAAAACCGACCTGAAGGGTCGCATGACTTATTGCAACCAGGTGTTTTTGCGCCTGTCCGGCTACAGCGAGCTTGAATTGCTGGGTCAGCCCCACAGCATTATCCGTCATCCTCAGATGCCGCGTTGCGTCTTTCGGCTGTTGTGGGACACCATTCAAAGCGGGCGCGAGATTTTCGCCTATGTGGTGAACCGGTCCAAGAACGGCGACCACTACTGGGTGCTCGCCCATGTGACGCCGAGTTATGACCGGACCGGCAAGCTGGTGGGCTACCACTCCAACCGGCGGGTTCCGGAACGCCACATCGTCGAGGACACCATCGTGCCCCTCTATCGCGATCTTTGCGCCGAGGAGGCACGCCACCAGAACCGCAAGTCCGGCCTTGCCGCAAGCACCGAGATGGTCATGGGGTTTCTGGAGGAGCGGCAGCAGCCCTATGATGAATTCATCGCCCGCCTGGCCTGACGCCTGGTCTGACCCCCGGCCTGCCCCCCGGCCCAATAGGGCATCGGATCTGCGCAGATCTGTCACCGGCGCAATCCCGAACCATCTTCACTGAAAAAAAACGGATCCTCCGCATGTTCTCCGGCACTCGAAAATCGACGATATCAAAGGCACTGCAGGTCTGCGAGGCGGTCGCCGAGGGTGACTTTGAAGCCCGTATCACTCACATCACGGGGGCCGGAGACGAAGCCCGCCTGTTGCATGCCATCAATCTTATGATCGACCGCTGCGATGCTTATGTGCGCGAATCAAAAGCATCCTTGGACTATGTGGTTGCCAACAAGTACTTCCGCCGCATATCCGAAAAGGGCATGACCGGCGCCTTTGGCGAGGCCAGCCGGGCGGTCAACGCCGCCATGGATACCATCGAACAACGGGTGGCGAACTTCGAGGACCTGACCACCGCTTTTGAAGCGCAAATGGCCGGTGTGGTCGAGGCCGTGGCCCACACGGCGGCGGAGGTGGAAACCTCGGCCAAGACCATGGGCGCGGCCAGCCAGTCGGCGGATCAGCAGGCCAATGCGGTGGCCGCGGCGGCGGAGCAGTCGTCGGTCAACGTGAACTCGGTCGCCGCCGCCACGGAGCAGATCACCAGTGCGGTCGGCGAGATCAGCGTTCAGGTCAGCCAGGCCTCGGGCTTCGTATCCGGTGCCGTGTCGGCGGTGGAGCGCACCCGGGAAGACATCACCGTGCTGTCCCAGTCGGCCGCCAAAATCGGCGAGGTGATCGATCTGATTACGAAGATTGCCGATCAGACCAACCTGCTGGCGCTCAACGCCGCCATCGAGGCCGCCCGCGCCGGTGACGCGGGCAGGGGCTTTGCCGTGGTGGCCAGCGAGGTCAAGGCCCTGGCCGGCGAAACGGTCAAGGCGACCGAAGAGATCGAAAGCCAGGTTCACGGCATACAAGGCGCCATTCAAGAGGCCGCCAAGTCCATCCATGCCATATCCGACACCATGATCCAGGTGAACGAGGTCTCGACCGCGATTGCCGCGGCGGTGGAAGAGCAGAATGCCGCCACCGCCGAGGTTTCCGTCAATGTGGAACGCACGGCGGCGGGGACCGCGGAGGTCAGCGACAATATCTCGGCCATTAGCGATCAGGTGGGCCAAACCGCCCGTGCGGCAAATGACCTGTTGAGCGTCGCCGGCGACCTGGCGCAAAAGGGTGACGTGGTCCGCGAGGAAACGGTCAACTATCTGACCGAAGTTCGCAAGATCATCTGAGCCGCGCAGGTCAGGTTTGCGCCGTGGCGGCCGCCGGACAAGCGGCGCGCCGCGTCCGTTCGGCTAAAGCAGGCCCAGGGACTTGAAGCTGGAATGGCCTGATTTGGAGATGATGATGTGGTCGTGGATCTGGATATTCAGTTTTTCAGCCACGCTTTTCACTTCCCGCGTCATTTCGATATCCGCGCGGGAGGGCTTTGAGTCCCCGGACGGGTGGTTGTGCACCAGGATCAGGGCGGAGGCGCCCAGTTCTAGGGCACGCTTGACCACTTCGCGGGGATAGACCGGGGTGTGGTCGATGGTGCCCCTTTGCTGCAGCTCATCGGCGATCAGCTGATTTTTTTTGTCCAGGAACAACAGGCGAAACTGCTCGACCTTTTCATGGGCCATGGTGATGCGGCAATAGCTGAGCAGCTTGTCCCAGGACGAGATCACGGTCTTTTTCTGGACTTCTTCCAGGGCCATGCGGCGGGCAATTTCGGGCAGCACGCGCAGGGCGGCCACGGAGGCGTCGCCCATGCCCGACAGGGCGCCGAGATCCGTCGCGGGCGCCGCCAGGACGCCGGATAAGCCGCCGAAGCGGGCGATCAGGGCCTTGGCCAGGGGCTTGACGTCGCCGCGGGGTTTGGCGCCGAAGAGGAGGAATTCGAGCAATTCGTAGTCGCTGAGGCTTTCCGGGCCCTTGTCCAGGACCCGCCGCCGCAGGCGTTCGCGATGCCCCAAGTAGTGGGCCTTGGCCCCGGCTTTATTTTCCATCTTGCCGCATCGGTTTTTTCGGGAGTCAATTGCCGTAGGGCGGCTGATCCCATCCCTTGGGCGAGAGGGTAAAGATCTCGTATCCCG
>JANQKX010000750.1 GCA_028280915.1 Kiloniellaceae bacterium | reverse complement strand
AGGCACGTCAGGTGGCGCGGGCGATCGTGACGGCCCGGGCCACCTGACGTGCCTTGCGCTCTTCCCCCAGGGTAAAAATGATGTCCGCCAGCTGCGATTCGGAGAGGGTCATGACCACTTCCCGCGCGCTTTGACCGCCACCGGCGACCATGTCCGTGGCACCCACAGCGCGCCCGGGCATATCGCCCATACGCATGTCCAAGGGGCCGTCCTGCTTCAGGGAAAAGCCGCGCCCAGCCTCGTCCAACTGCATGGAAGAAACACCCACGTCGAAGGCCACGCCATCGACCCGGGCCGGCACCAGACCCTCAAGCAGGGAGGCCATGTCACCGAAACATCCCCGCGTCAAAACCAGGCGGCCGGCAAAGTGGCGCACCAGGTCCTGGCCCCGGGCAATGGCGCTCGGGTCCCGGTCCACGGCCCAGAGCCGGCAATCCGCGGCATTCAGAACGGCCGAGCTGTATCCCCCGGCCCCAAAGGTCCCATCCACATAGATGCCCCCGTCCCGGGGTGCGAGCACATTAAGGACTTCCTTGAGCATCACCGGCGTGTGCCCGCCCATGCCGCTCGAAATCGGGCCGGAAGTTGGCCTCATTGCCCACCCCCTTGCCGCGCCGCGCGGCGCTGCGCCCTGTGCTCCGCCAAACGCTCGGGCTGCCAAATCTGAAACAGCTTGCCCACCCCCACGAAGGTGGCCGCGTCCGTGATGCCGGCAATTTCGCGAAATGACGAGGGCACGGTGATGCGCCCGTCGCCGTCAAAGCCCAGCTTTTCCAATTCATAGAAGATCTGCGCCGCCGGGTCTTCGGCATCGTCGCTCATGAGATCCACGTCCATCTGATCGGCGACCAATTGCTCCAGAAAATCAATACCGCAGGCCTCGATCGCCGGGGCCCGGCGCGACGGAAAAGCAACGATGCCCTGGAACGACGAGCCGGTGAGGGGCTGACGAAAGGCGGCGGGAACCGAAATCCGGCCCTTGCGATCCACCTTGTTCTCGAAGGTGCCAATGAAGACGGCCACCTTGCTCTCCCCCGATGCGCGACGCGATTGGCTGTGCGAGTCCTCCCAGTCCCATTTGTGCAAGCGAAGACGCCTCCGCTATGGGACAAAACGGGATACCATGGGGTTATATGGGAGTCAATGGGATTACAAGTATTGCGCGCCTTTTGCATCAGTCAAAACCGGCGCAAAATCCCAGTTTTTCTCTAGGTTTTGAGAAAAAGCTAATTTCCGTCTATTTTGCGCTTAAAAAAGTTAATCAAAAATTAAGGCCAAAAATTGTTCGGTTTTTGTTCTCGTAAGGAAAAAAGTCCCCCTTCATGAACACAATTAGTGCCTCTGAACGGGAACAAAACAAGAATATCGTAAGTAATGAAAGAAAAACGCCAGACGGTCTATAAGCCGGGTTCTGTCCCGAAATTAGGCCGAGGCCAAATCTCGGGGATGGCCATTCATCTGGGACGCCCGTTACCGAACGCCTCGCGCGACCGACCCGGACGGCGACGCGGAAACCCGTCTGGCACTAAGGCCCGCCGTCCCTACTTGGTCTTGCTCCAGGTGGGGTTTACAATGCCGCCGCGGTTGCCCTTGGCGCGGTGCGCTCTTACCGCACCCTTTCACCCTTACCGGCCGGGCGATGGGGCCGAAGCACCTTGCCGGACCGGCGGTTTGCTTTCTGTTGCACTTTCCCTAAGGTCACCCTCGCCGGGCGTTACCCGGCACCCGATTTCCGTGGAGCCCGGACTTTCCTCCCCGGTGCCGGCGGACCGGCCCCGAAGCAGCCATCCGACCGTCTGGCACGCTCAGAGCTAAGGCGGTTCAGGGCGGCCGTCAAGCCCCGGCTTTTTGCGCCAGCAGCGCCGATAGCAGCGCCGCGGTTTCCAGATCCGCCACGCCGTCCACCTTATGCGGCTGGAAATGGCGCTGAAACGCGGTGATCACGGTGGCCGGATCGTTGCCAGCGGTATCATAACCAAAGCGGCTCAGCTGACCGGCCACTTCCCGGGCCGTCGGCAATCGATCCGGAAGCGACACAGCCTGGGGCCACAGGCCAATGCCCGCTTGGGCCAAACGGGACCAATCGAAGAATTCGCCGGGATCTTGCTTGCGGCTTGGCGCCACATCCGAGTGGCCCAGGACCCGCGCGGCCGGAATGCCATGCCGGGCGACCAACGACGCGGCTAGCCCGATCAGCCGGGCCATCTGAGCCTCGGGGAAAGGCCGATAGCCGAATTCGTGACCCGGGTTAACCAGCTCGATGCCAATGGAGCGGGCATTGATATCCCGGTCCCCGGCCCAGGCCGCCACCCCCGCATGCCACGCCCGCCGTTCTTCCGGCACCAGCTGAAACAAGCGGCCATCTTCCTCGATCAAATAGTGCGCGCTCACCTTCGCCGCCGGATCGCAGAGACGCGTGATCGCCTCCGGGCCGGAGGTCATGCCCGTATAGTGCAGCAGCAAAATATCGATGGCCTGCCCCTCTCGGCTATCATGATTGGGCGAGGCGTGACGGATGATCTCGGAAGGAACCGTCGCGGGAGGATCAGTGTCTTCGGACATGGGCTTCGGTCAGTTGGCGTTTGCCTGCCAACTTGCCCAAGCGTACCGCTCAGCACAAGGGACCGCCGTCAAAACGGCAACGCCGTTGCTCTTAAGAACCGAGTTCACCCGTTTCAACGAGTTGCACACCGTTGATGCGCCAAGAACCGTCGTCTTGCCGTTCCATTGTATAGATGGCGATCACCGCCTTGCCGTCCGGCCCGACGAAACGGACGGCTTGGGCGTTGATGCCGGACATTTGGCGGCCCTCCAGGAACTCCACCTGGGATGGCCGATAGACCGGCCGATAGCCGCTTTTGACCATGGCCATGAATCGTTCGGGCGCCTTGAAGACCCCTTGGATACTGGGCGAGGCATGGGCAAAGGCCGCAGCCCCATCATCCCGCTGGAACGCCGCCAATTGGGACTGAATAACCGCCTGCACTGCCGCTTGATCGTCCGGGTCCATGGCTTGGGGCGTCTCCGCCCGCGCCGGTCCCCAATCCGCCGGCGACAACAGAACAGGCACCAAGAAAAATGCCAGTACCAAAAACGCCGTTCTGACCATTGCTTGCCTCCCAAAGTTACCCAAGCCAACAAGAACATCTTTTTAACTTGGGTCAAAACGGCGGTACCGGCCAGGTGCTTAGGGGCTTTTCACCCATAAGGCGTGGTGACGGGCTACCCCGTCAGCGCAAAAAGAGTTGAAACTCCTCCGCCGCCGCATAGGGTGATCGCACCGCGACCAGGTCAATCCGCTCTGGCGGCAGCCCCAAATCAGCGAGGGTCTGCAGAACCCGCTCCGCCGGCACGCTGGTCCCGCCAGAGACGGACCCCGGGACCGCGGCGCCAAGGCTGCTGGGCTCCACGAGCAAAAGGTCGAAACTGGCCTCGGGCTGCTGCGCCAAGACCGCGCTGACGGCATTGGCCAGGGCCGATTGGTAATCCACGCCGGGCTCGTCGAAGCGCACCACCACGAGGGGTTCGCGCCGGCTGGCGGCGGCACCGGCGGGCGCCAAGGCGGAAACCCCATAGGCCTGCTGCAATAGCTGAGTACCGTCATCATCCCCCAGGAAGGCGCCTTGATTGTTGCGCGCCTGAAACAAGAAGCGCCGGATGGCCGCGGAGTCCTGGCCGATGGCAATTCCCATCTGCGTCAACAGCTGCCCGGTCCGGTTCATGTCCCGGTCCAAGGCCGTGATTTCCGCCCGTTCGCTGGTGCTGCCGGTCTGCAGGGCCGAGGCCGCTTGGGCCGAGCGCTCGATTTCGGCCAGCACGGCTTGATTGGCCCGGGTCGCGGCAGCCAGACGGTCGAAGCCGGCCATGGTACCGTTGAGTTGTTGTAGCTGCCCCTGACCATGCACCCAGGTCGCCGCTGGCCCCGGCTGGCGGATGGTGGCCCCGTCGGCCAACATATCGCGCATTTCGATGGTCAACTCCCGGTAGCTGTCGCCCAGCTGCTGGGCCAGGGTGCGCTGGATTTGAAAGCGGTTGTCGTCGCTGACCATGCGGGCATGGAGCTGGGACAAATCCCGCCGCAGATTGGCAACTACGGCGCCCTCTCCCTGGTCCGCTCCCTCCCCCTCATCCGTTTCGAACTCGGTGCCCTCCACCGGGCCGGGACGGAAGGAACTGCTGCCCAAAACCAGGGGCGGCAACTGCCGATAGGCGCTGGTCGTGCTTTGCTGCACGGCCGGCAGCTCTTCTCTCTCGGGCAATTCACCGGTAATCGAGGGCCATAGGGCGTCTTCGGAAAAGCCGCAGCCCGCCAACAACATGAGCACGCCAATGCCCAGGCCAGGGGCCAAACGCCTCCCACCCGCGGCGAACTTCGCCATTAGGAAAAAACGCAAACCGCCTGCGCCCCTGGGCGCTGTGGCCCCGTCCGAACCAAGAAAAAGACCAGTGACACCAACCATTTAGATTTGATTTCCTCCCGGCAGGACCTCCCCAACCCCAAGAGCCGACAGCGGCCCGACCGAGCCGGCACGGGACGGGCGATGGAGCGGCGCGCAGTTTAGCGGCCCGCACCCGGCGAAAACAAGCGACATCTGGACGGCCCCGCAGCCGCGCCGCGGCTTGCGCACAAACCCGAACGTCGTATCACCTGCGGGCATAGGCCCAAGACGGCCTCGAGACCAGGACCGATGACGCCCCTCCCAAAGAGCCCTCCTTAAACAGTCCCCCCGGATGACACCGTAGGATGGCGCCCCAAGATGACCGCCCACAGCGCGGCCTCTGCCGGCGAAACTAAAAGAAAAGCCAAAAAAGGACCCAGCGGACGCTTGCAAGGGCAAAGCGCTTCGAGTAATGTCCGCCCGCTTCGGCCCCGGCGGGTCCATCAGACCACCGCCAAAACCAGCGCCCGTAGCCCAACTGGATAGAGCACCTGACTACGGATCAGGAGGTTGGGAGTTCGAATCTTCCCGGGCGCGCCATTTAGGGGCTTGAATTTCTTAGGTAAATCGGGATGTTTTGGGGACAGCCGTTTTAGGTGTTTGCACTTTTGTCAGGAAGTGTTTGCAGTTTATGTTCTGTTCCTGTTCTTTTCGGCCCGATTTAGGCGGGCGATTGCAACCGTGGCGCGCCGCTTTTTCTTAGTGTATTTGCGGACCATCTCCACGGTGGCGTGGCCGGTGATGGCGCCGATGTCCTCCCAGTCGCAGCCCAGTTCCTTCAAGACCGTGGCGGCGGTGTAGCGCAAACCATGGGCGTCGCAATCCTTAGGCAGGCCGGCGTCGTCGAAGGCATCCCGCAGCATGTGGCGGAAGTAATAAATGTTGAGGCCCGTGCCCTTTCGGGTGGTGAGAATCACCAGGTTCTTGTGGGTCGCGAGCCAGGGGTCCAGCACCGCCGTCAGGGTTTCACTGGCGGGAATGATCAGCCGCTCGCCGGTCTTCCTTTGGGTCAAGCGGATGACCTGCCCGTCATACTGGCCCCGGGTCATGGCCGCCACGTCCCCGCCCCGCTGGCCCGTGTTCAACAGCAGTTCAAAAGCCACCCGTTGCAGGCTTTCCTTGGGCCAGTGGTCCCGGAACTTTTTGATCTCCCCCTCCTCCCAGGCGCGATGGCCGCGGCCGCTGGTTTTCAAAGGCTTGATGCCGGCGGCCGGGTTGACCTGGTCGGGGCGATAGCCCCGCTGCAAGGCGAAGGCCATGAGCCGGCGCAGGACGGAAACCACGTAATTGGCCGTGCGGGGCCGGTCCTGGTAGCGATCGCGGAAGGCCAGGACCCGCTCGGGCGGCATGGTGGCCACGGGCTTGGAGCCCATGGCCCGCTTGATCTGGTCCAAATAGCGCCGGTATTCATAGCGGCTGGGATCGGACAACTGCTTGTATTCCGGGCTGTCCAGAAAGTGCTCGATCAGGGCAGCCATGGTGCCGGCGGCGCCCCGGTGGCTGTCGGGTGCGTGCTCAAAGCTTTGGTGAATGCGCGTGTAAGCCGCCATGAATGCCGGATCGTGGGGTGGGGGAAAGCTGCCGTCGGCACTCTTGATGGGGACCCATTGGCCGCCGCGGCGGTAATAATAATAAGCCGCGCCGGCTTTGCCGCGGGTGCTGGTCAAATAGGGCAGCTTAACTTTCTTCGTCATCCCAGGTCTTGCCCCAGCCGGTCTCTCCCTCCGCTGGTTTGGATTGTGGGGTCAGGCCGGCCTTGGCGTCAAGCCAGGTGTCCAGCTGGTCTTTCAGCCAGATCTGGCGGCCCCGGGTGATCCAGGTGGGCTGGAGGCGGGCATCCTTGGCCACCTCTTGGCGAAAGACGGTTTCCGAAAGCCCCACATAGGCCGCCGCCATGGCGGCCTTCATGCCCCTGGGCCAAGACCCCTCGGGGATGGAGGAACGGCGCGGGGGCGGTGCGGCGGAGAGGGGGCTGGGGGCGTTCAATCGTCCTCTCCCTCCGTCCCCTGCCCTTCCGCCCCCGGGTCATCCAGATCGGCTAGCTCCTGCCAGGCGATGCGCTGGTCCACGCTGACCCAATAGCCCTGGGCGTGGAGGGACCGGGCGCGGGCAAGGGCGGCTTTCAGATTGGAGAAGCTTTTGACCCGCTCCGGCGTTGATCCGCGCACCAAATGGCGGACCAGGTAGCGCGTCGAATTGGTGTCAACTTTCAGGTCTCTGTCCGGCATTGGCTTGCTTCCTATGTGGTGGTGGCGGCGCCCATCATTCCCCCGCTTCCATGTCCAGTTCAACCGATTGGGCGACCAGGCGATAGACAAAAACCCGATGGCCCTTGTCCATCAGGGCCTGGGCGATCCCCAGGGCGGTGTCCCGGCTGGCGCAATAGGTCCAGTGTTCCGGCGCCGGCGGATCGCCGGGCTTGACCGGCGCCACATAGCGGATTTGATGGTGGTCGGCCTGTTGCTCAACGACCAGGTTTTGACGGATCATGATCATCTCCCGAAAGGGTGGCCCGGCCGCCGCTACGGGCGCCGGGCCGGGTGGGTTAGCGCCAGCTGTCGTCGATGGGCGGGATCTGGGCGCGGAGTTTGGCCAGGTCCAGGTAGTCGTCGGGCAGGGCGTCGGGGCCGATGGTGGCCAACTCGTCGGGCGTGGGGTCCCGCTCCCAAATGTTTTCGATGGTGTTGCCGACGCTGGGCCAGGGCTCGGCCGCCGACTTGCCGGGCTCTTCATGGATGCCGCCGGGAATCCAGCTGTTGCGGACGGTGCAATTCTGCGCCCCGGCCAAGAACAGGCCGTGATTGCCTGTGCCGCGGCACCAGTTCCATTCCCAGACCCCGGTGGTGTGGTGAGCCCCCAGCAGGCCGTCCGGGAAGGGCCGGTTGACGTAGGATTTGCCGTGGCCGCCGCAGGTGCTGCCCGTATAGCCCTGTTTCGTGCGCAGGATGTTGTGGTGCACCCATCCCCGGCGGGCGCCCAGCTTGACCGTGAGGGCGGTCTTGCCCCCGGCCACGACCTCGTTATAGGCGATCAGGGCGCTGTGCAGGGTGACCCCGTCGATGCCCTCCTGGTCGATTTGGGGGGAGACGACGCGGCAGCCCACGATGGCGATCTGCCGGGCGGTGGCGAACTTGATGCCGTCCTTGCCCCGGCCGGTGACGTCGCAGCCGATCAGGTAGACCCGCTTGACGAAGTCTTGCGGGCGATAGCCGATGCCCGCGCCCGTGTTCACGTCATGGGTGGCCAGCACGCCGGCGCTGGCGTCGTTGCCGGAGCCGATGCCCTCGAAGCCCAGATGATAAAAAGCCAATTCATCGCCGGCCTTGATTTCCACCGGCGGTTTGTCGCTGCGCTCCCCGCGCACCACCACCCGGCCCCGGCCGTTTTTGGCGCGCCAGATGATGGGATGGGCGGCCGTGCCCATAACCTCAGCGGAAACCCGGGGCGCGTTGAATTTCACGGGCGGATAGACCCCGTCCTCCATCCAATTCAGATCGCCGGGCTGGCGCTCCGCCACCGATTGCAGCCAGTCCCGCGGGCTTGCCACGATGCGGGTCCGCAGGGTCATCGGCTGGGGCTCGACGCTGGGCGGCTCCGTAACGGGCGGCTCTGGGGTGGGGGGCTCCGTGGTGGGGGGCTCGCCCGGACCGCCGGGGGCGCCGGCATCGCCGTTACCACCATCGGGGCCAGTGCCGTCCACCTTGGCGGCCAGTTCTTCGATTTTGGTTTTCACCTCGTCGAGACTGTTGAGCCCGGCGGTCAAGTTGGTCGCCAGTTGGGACGCCGCGTCGTTGATCTCCTCGATCCGGTCGGCGACGGCCTGGACCTTGGTCTCCAAGGCATCGACCGTACCTTCCAATTCTTGGTGTTCTTCAAGGCTGGGAACTTGGTGGGGCATGATGGCTTTTCCTTTCGCGGGGGTGGAGGGCCGCGCGGCGGGCATAAAGCCCCAAGCCGGCGGCGATGATGAAATCGGCGATGATGAAGGTGACCAGGAGGGTCATTTGTCTTCCGGACGGCCGCGATAAACGGGCAGGCCGGTTTTTTCTCCGACCGTGGTCAGGGCCTCGGTGATGGCGTCTTGAAAGGCCAGGTCGGCGCGCCAAAGGTTGAAGGACCAGAGAAGGCCCCCACCTTGTTTGCGGTAGCGCAGGCGCACCGCCAGGCGATACATCGTGCCATGTTGAAAGACCGGGATGGCGATGACAAAGAGGTTGGGCACAATGAGTTTTTCGCCGTTGGCATCTTGATGCTCGCTGGTAAAGGTCGCGTCGATTTCGCCGGTATCCAGCCGCACGATGTTGCGCACCCGGTCGGACGACTTGATGTCCAGGCCCTTGGAAATCTCCATCATCTTGCCCGGCCCGGCAAAGCGCCCGCTAAGGCGCTCTTTCAAGCCGCGAAGGGGATCGCTATCGTCCCCGTCCCGGGGCGGGTCGATCACGTCGCCGATATGGTCTTCCAAGAAGGCGGCGAAGTCCCCCTGTTCCATGGGCTTTTTGTCGACCTTCTGCCAGGTCTGCCATTCGGTGCTGACCGGAAAGTCATAAAGGCCCCGGTGGTTGCCGAAGCGGGGTAAACTCTCGGCGCCGGCCGGGTGATAGTCCAGGACGGAAATCAGCCGCGCTTGCTCGGCCGTGGGCACATGGGCGAAGATGGCCGAGCCGTCGTCCTTAAAGCGATTGGTGTGGTCGATGAAGGACTCCAGGCTTTCCAGGCGGGCTTGGCCCTCACGGCGTTCCGGGGCCGTGCGGTATTCATCAAAGACCTTTTTCAGTGTCTGCACGGTGTGGCCGTTGGGCAACACCATGATGTTGGCTTTTTTGCCGGTCGCTTCCTCCTCGATTTCCCGATATTCGGGCTTCAGATTAGCTTCGGCGAAGTCGATGATCGCCTGGTTTTCGCTGGCGCGGGGCTCGATAAAGGGGGTGTCTTGGTCGCTGGGCATGGCGGGGCCTTTCTGTCTGGAATGAAAAATCAATCGGTCGCGGTGCGGGTTTCGGCCGGCGGGGCCTCGACGGTTTTGAACATGTCCGGCTGATTCGGATTGCGGGCGGTGAGTTTCCCGTCTTCCGTGGCCCAGAAAAGGGAGCTGGACCGGGGGGTCTTGGGCAGCTTCATGTTAACTTCCGGCTTGACGACCACCTGCTTGCGCGCGTCCATGGTCAAGGTGAGTTTCAGGCTGATGCTGGCCGTTGGTTTGCCGCCGTCATAGCGCTCCACCCGTTCGGAGAGTTCCTTCACGACGGCGTGCAATTCATTGGTCAGGTCCCGCGCGGTGTCCCCATCCTCCACGGCGGCAAGGAAGGTGGGAAAGGACGGGAAGGCATGGGCATCTTTGGACATGAGGGCTTCCTTGTTGGCTTAGGGGGTGGACTCGGCGTTAACCGGGGTTTTGTTGGGCCGTTTTTTGGGGGTCTGGCGTTTGGCGGCGAGCGCCGCGTCCAGGGCCTGGCGGCCGTCGGTGGTGAGGCGGTAGCGTTTGATTTGCCAAGCGGATTGCCAGTGGAAACCGTCACCGATTTCACTGAAAAAGCGCCGGCTGTGAGCCTCGACCTGCCGCAGGTAGATGAAACGGCGCTTGTCGAGGGCGGCCATGGTTCGTTTGGTCACCCACTTGGGCTGGGCCCAGCCGTTTTCATCGGCTCGGCCGAAATGGATCAGGGCGGCGATCATGGCGGGGCTGAGTTTTTGTGGCATGAAAACCTCCGTTGCC
>JANQKX010000743.1 GCA_028280915.1 Kiloniellaceae bacterium | reverse complement strand
TCTGGATGACATGGCCGGCATGGAGGCGGCGGCCCGGCGGGCCCGGGATTTGGGGTTCTGCGGTAAAGGCGCGGTTCACCCCAAGCAGATCCCTGCCCTCAACAACATCTTTACACCGCCGCCCGAAGCCGTGGCCCGGGCCCGGCGTATCATCGCCGCCTTCGAAGCGGCCGACACGGGTCTGGTGGTGATCGACGGCAAGCTGATCGAAAAGCCAGTCCTGCGGGAGATGCAGCGTATCTTGGCAATTGCCGACCGCACGGGTGGTTGATCCGACTCGCCCCGCTGTTCAAACCAATCCTCCCCCCGGTCGTGACGCGGAACGCACCCGTCCAAATATTGCCGGGCCATTCGTCATGACGATACTTTGAACGATCGATTTTAAAAAATGGAGCCCCAAGGGAACGGGTGGTGCCCGAGATCATGCCCGGAACGAGGCGCGCAGGGTCGAGCCGCCGGAGGCCGACGGAAGAGAATCATCAAAACCGCTAATGTTTCCTATCAAGAATAATTTTTTATCTCGATGGGTTGCGCCAGCATCCTTTGGACTGTATGGTCATCCATACTGAACAAAAGCCCATATCAAACAACACTAAGGGCAGGAAACGTTTTTTGGATTGTCTTATCGTTCGCTCGGCCTGTCCGATTTGTGGGCTGCCGGGCGGAACCGTTAGAGTGCGCTCTAGAATGCAGAATTAGCGAAATAAAAATCAGCTTTTTTGATGGACAGCTGGCTCCTCCGATGGGGAACAACGGCCCGCGCAAGCAAAGGCCGTGGCCAGCCGGCATTAAGGTGCATTCGAAATATCGTTCCGTCAGGGGAACGAACGGATAAGACAGATTGCATGTGAGAACCTTAATTCCAGGTTCGTGTTTTGAAGGGGGGCATAACTTGTTATGACATCGAATCTAGACGCACTGACGATTGTATTCACCGAGTTTTATTACTGGGTGACCGTCGCCTTGATGTTTCTGATCCACGTTGGGTTTTGCATGTACGAGGTGGGGGCGAGCCGCACCAAGAACATGATGCACACCCTGATGAAAAACTCCATGTTGATCCCCTTGGTGACGGTCACATGGTTCTTTTTCGGCTGGTGGATCTATTGGGGCTTTTCCAGTGGCCCCTTCATTACGGGCGGTATTGATCCCGCCGGCGTTGGCGCCAATAGCGTCGCCTGGAGCCCGTTCATGGCCCCTCATTTGGAGGATCGGATCACCGGCGTTTTCTGGGCGGCCTTCTTGCTGTTCTCCTGGACCGCGGCATCGATCGTCTCCGGCGCGGTCATCGAGCGCATTCGCTCGGGCGCCTTTTGGATCTTCGCGGTCCTGGTCGGCTCGTTCACCTGGGTCATCGACGCGGCCTGGGGCTGGCACGCCAACGGCTGGATGGTTCAAATATTGGGCTATCACGATGCCTATGCCTCCGGCGTCATTCACGCTATCGCCGGCGGCGCCGCTCTCGGTGTCCTGGTGCATCTCGGGCCGCGCATCGGCAAGTTCGCCAAGGACGGCACGCCCCGGGATATCGTGCCCCATAACCCCTGGATGATCACCATCGGCCTGTTTCTGATCTATACGGGCTTCTGGGGCTTTTATGTGGCCTGTAACGTGCCGGTCATTTCGCCTGAGGGCATCGGTGGGCAGATCACGGGTGAGACCTGGACGGCGACCACCATCTATCTCACGCCGACCACGCTCAGCGGCATCACCTTTAACTTCTTGATGTCCCTGTCGGGCGGCATGATCGCCGGTTACATCATCTCCAGGGGTGACGCCTTCTGGACTTACTCCAGCGGCCTGGCCGGCATCATTACGGCCTCCGCCGGTAACGACCTCTACCATCCGATCCAGGCCATGGTGATTGGCGCGATCGGTGTCGTGATCATGTACAAGCTCCACTTCTGGGTGGAACGCAAGTTTAAGATCGACGACGCGGTGGGTGCCGTGGCCGTGCACGGTTATGCCGGCTTCATCGGGGTCTGCATCGCCGGGTTCGTGTTGTGGGGACACCCGTCCTCACCCTACGAAGGTTATGCGACCATCTCGCCGTGGGGGCAATTCATCGGGGCCTGCATCATGTTCTGGGGCCTGGGCTTCCTGCCCTGCTGGATCTTGGCCGGGATCATGAAATCGGCCGGGGTGCTGCGCATTCCGCGGGAGATCGAATTGGTCGGTTTGGACCTGGGCGAGTATCATGGTCGCTACTTGTCTGAAAAAGAAGTGACCGAGGCCGAGATTCAAGAAGCGCGCGACGCCGGCCTCTTGAAGTAACCGGAAGGAGTAGAACACATGTCCACGACAGGTATTGACACTTGGGCCGTTGACCTGGCCAACATCGGGCCGCTTTACCCCTTCCAGGGCTACGAAGTTGTGCTATTCATCGTCGGTTTGGTCATTTGGATCGGTTTCCACATCTGGCAGTTCAGTTTCGAGAAAAAGACCTACGATGAAGATCTGCAAAACCTCAACACGCCTGAAAAGCTCGAAAAGGCGTTAAGAGAAAAGAAGCTTGATTGACGTCTAAAACTTTCAAGCTTTGACATTGAAAGAGGTCCGGGGTTTTCCGCCCCGGGCCGATTTCATTTCGGCCCACGGCGCCGCCGCGATTGAAGCGCCCGGAATCCATCAGATAAAGGCTGCAGGGAACCATGTCTCATCCGGCCATAAAGGAATATGCCGTCGCCCGATCGAAAATCCACCACGGCTTTTTGCTGTCGGGTTTGTTGGCGATTTTCGGCCTGGTCGTGTGGCTCTTGCCCGATCCGACCATCGCCTACAAGGACCTGATGGCCGCCCTGCTGCTGATCGGCGCGGCGGGCGTCTTTTGGGTCAACCGCAAGGCTTGGGGGCAACGGGATTCGGTGCTGCGCCTGGACAGTCAGGGGGTTTGGTTCGAGCCCTGGAAAATCGATCCGGTGCCCTGGTCCCGGATCGGCGCCATCACGGTGCAAAGCAGCCGCATGCGCAGCCACCTCTGCCTGGAGATCATGGATTTCGACCGCTTCGCGGCGGAAGAAAAGGCGGCCCGCCAAGTGGGGTCCAATCGCCTTTTCAAGCGCCCCCACCTATTGCTGCCCTTTTCCGAGGTGGAAGCCAACCCGACGGAACTGCACGCGGCCCTGCAGGAAGCCAAGCAAACCGCCGCCCGATAAAGGCCCAATTGGGCCCCTAATAAGATCGGGGCAGGTCGAGCACGTGCTCGGCCAGATAGCTGAGAATCAGGTTGGTGGAGATGGGGGCCACCTGATAAAGGCGGGCCTCGCGGTACTTGCGTTCCACATCGAACTCGGCGGCGAAGCCGAAGCCCCCATGGATCTGCAGACAAGCCTCGGCCGCGGCCCAGGAGGCATCCGCCGCCAGGAGCTTGGCCAGGTTCGCCTCCTCCCCCGGATTGCCGCCCGCCTCGTACAGCCGCACCGCTTCCTTGAGCATGAGTTCCGCCGCGCGCATTTGCGCATAGGCCCGGGCGACGGGGAACTGCACGCCTTGGTTCTGGCCGATGGGCCGGTTGAAGACCTTGCGATCACGGGCATAGGCCGAGGCGGTTTCAATAAACCACTTGGCATCGCCGATGCACTCGGCCGCGATCAGGATGCGTTCCGCGTTCATGCCCGAGAGGATGTAGCCGAAGCCCCGGCCCGCCTCGCCGATTCGATTGGCCTGGGGCACGGGCATGTCGTCGAAAAAAATCTCCGTGGTGGCGTGGTTCATCATGGTGCGGATCGGCCGGATGGTGAGGGACTTGCCCTTGACTTCCGCCATTTCCACCAGGAACACCGACAGGCCGTCGGTCCGCTTGGCCACCTGATCCCGCGGCGTGGTGCGGGCCAGCAACAGCAAAAGATCGGAATGCTCGGCGCGGGAGGTCCAGATCTTCTGGCCGTTGACGTAATAGGTATCCCCGTCCAAGCGGGCCGTGGTGCGCAGGGCCGTGGTGTCGCTGCCGCTGTTGGGTTCGGTCACGCCAAAAGCCTGCAGACGCAGGGACCCCTCGGCCAGCCCTGGCAGGTAGCGGGCCTTCTGGGCGTCGGAGCCGTGGCGCAACAAGGTGCCCAGGGTGTACATCTGGGCATGGCAGGCGGCCGCGTTGCCGCCGGAGCGATGGATCTCCTCCAAAATCGCCGCACCGGCCGAGATGGGCAGGCCGAGGCCGCCATAGGCCTCGGGGATCAGGGCCGCGAGATAACCGGCCTGGGTCAAGGCGGCCACGAAGGCCGTGGGATAGGCCTGGTCACGGTCGCAGTCCTGCCAATAGGACCCGGGGAACTCGGCACAGAGGCGCGCCACGCCGTCGCGGATTTCCGGATGGTCCAGGTCGTACTTCATGGGACTTTTCCTCGTCCTTTTTTCGTGTTCCGCCGCCAGCATCCCGCGACCGCGGGCGGCGCGCAAGGGGGGCACAGGCAATAATTTGTGTGGCCTCGGAAGCGGAAATGGTTTTTTTTCTTTCCAGCCGCCCGGCGGCACTAGGACCAAGCATTTGGAAGAAAATCACATGTCTCACAAATACGAAACCCTCCTCGTCACGGCGCCCCAGGACCACGTCATCCTCGTGACCCTGAACCGGCCGGCGGCCGCCAATGCCTTCAACACGCAAATGGCGCTGGACTTGATCGATTTTTTCGAGGGCATCGCCATGGACGGGCAAGGGGCGCGGGCCATCGTGGTCACCGGGTCCGGCACGCGGGCTTTTTGCGCCGGCGGGGACCTGAAGGAGCGCAA
>JANQKX010000680.1 GCA_028280915.1 Kiloniellaceae bacterium | reverse complement strand
GGCAGCGGGTGCAGCCGGTGATCTTGTTGCGCGAATGGGTACAGAGTTCGCCGCGAAAGGTGACATACCGGGGCTTTTCAAACTCGCCCAACAGTTCGACCGCCTCGAAGAGGGCGCGCTGAACCGCCACCGGATCATTCGGGTCGGCGCGCAGATAGCCGTCACGGCGGTTGGGGCTGGCAAACAGGGGCCGCCCGCCGGAAAGATCGATGATGATATCGCAGGTGGCGGCCGTTCCATCGCTGAACAGTCCGGTGTCCAAGTGATGTCGGGACGAGGGCCGCACCGGCGCGTAGCGATTGACGTTGACCTCGAAGGCGCCCAGGTGACCCCGCGCCGCCGCCACCTCGCCGCGGGAGATCATCATGTCCGCCGCCCCCAAGGGCAAAACATCCTCGATATCTGTCAACAACAAGGAAACGGTCAGCCGGCTGTTGAGCTGGCGCGCCGCGTCGACCGCCGTCTGGCCGCCGCCATAAACCAGACAGGTCCCATTGGAAACCATCGCGACGCTGGGCACAGGCGCCAGATCCAAGGTGCTTTCGTGGATCAGGCCGGCGATCTTGGGCAATGCGGATTGCGCTTCGACGCTCCAGCCCGCCCGCTCGCGGATGTTCACATAACGAAGATTCGGTTCAAGCCCTTGCTCGGCCAGGGCCTCCTCGAAGGCCACCTGCTCTTGGGTACAGCAGACCACCAGCCCTTCCCCCTCCGTCCGCGCGGCATCGATGAAACTATCGATTTCGCTGCGGCACAGTTGGGTGTAAAGCGGACTTTCCGTCACGGCGCCACAGGCTCGGGCCACACCCGCGGCGGTCAGGGGCATGGTTTTCTCGCAATCGCATACCAGGACCCGCTTGTTTTTGATTTGCAAAGGGGCTCTCCCTTTTTCTTGTAACAGGGTTTTTGTTAGAGAGCTTTGCGCCCATACCGGCGCAATCGCCCCTTCATACCCAACAAAGAAGGGGCGTCCTGTCAAGCGCAGGCTGCGGAGGTCCCTGAGATGAGACGCCGGGATGGGGCGCCGAAAGGGAACTAGGTGACGACCGTCGGCTGGTCCCGGCCGGTAAAGGCCTGGATCTTGGCAATCTCGTGGGCCGCCCGGATGATTTGGGCCAGCCGTTCCTGGGTGTCCAGATCGTGGCGGTCCGGATTGCCCTCGTAATCTTCCATGTAAACCCGCAAGGTGGCGCCGGCGGTGCCCGTGCCCGACAGGCGATAGACGATGCGCCCGCCACCGGTTAAGCCGATGCGGATGCCCTGCTTTGCCGTGACCGAGCCGTCCACCGGGTCGGTATAGGCAAAGTCATCGGCCCAGGCCACGGTTTGACCAGCGAAAGACTGCCCCTCGAGCCGGGGCAGGCTTTCCCGCAGACCGGCCATGAGATCATCTGCCTTGCCCTTGTCGAGGCCCTCGAAGTCATGGCGCGTATAATAGTCGCGGCCGAAAGTCAGCCAGTGATCGCGCAGGATTGCCTCCACCGTCTGGCCCAGGCGGGCCACGATGTTGAGCCAAAACAGCACCGCCCAGAGGCCATCCTTTTCCCGCACGTGATTTGAACCGGTTCCGGCGCTTTCCTCGCCGCAGAGGGTGATCTTGCCCGCGTCCAGCAGATTGCCGAAGAATTTCCATCCCGTGGGAGTCTCAAAGCACGAAATCCCCAGCTGCTTGGCCACCCGATCCACCGCCTGGCTGGTGGGCATGGAGCGCGCCACGCCGGCCAGACCCGCTTCATAGGCCGGCACCAGGCGGGCATTGGCGGCCAAGACGGCCAGGCTGTCGCTGGGCGCCACGAAGAAGTTCCGTCCCATCACCATGTTACGGTCGCCGTCCCCATCGGAGGCCGCGCCGAAGGTCGCCCCCTCGGGCTCGCCCATGCGCTCGATCAAGCCCGTGGCGTACACCGGATTGGGGTCCGGGTGACCGCCGCCAAAATCCTCCTTGGGCTGGCAATTGATCAGGCCGCTGGAACGGGCCCCCAGTCGCCGGCCCAGGATTTCCTCGGCGTAGGGTCCGGTCACCGCGTGCAGGGCATCGAAGCAGAGGGAAAAATCATCCCGAAACAGCAAATCCCGGATGCGTTCGAAATCGAACAGGCTTTCCATCAAATCCGCGTAGTCCGCCACGGGGTCGATGACCTGGACCGTCATCTCGCCCAATTGGGTGCCGTGGAGACGCGACAAATCCACATCTTCCGTTTCGATGATTTTGTACTCGGTGATCCCTTGGCTGGCGGCGAAGATCGCCTCGGTAATGGCCTCCGGCGCCGGCCCGCCGTTGCGATGGTTGAACTTCACCCCGAAGTCCCCCTCCGGGCCGCCGGGGTTATGGCTCGCGGAAAAGATGATACCGCCCTCGGCCTTGTTCTTGCGGATCACGCAGCTGGCCGCCGGGGTGGAGAGAATGCCATGGCGGCCCACCAAGACGCGGGCCACGCCGTTGGCGGCGGCCATGCGCAGGGCCGTCTGGATGGCGGTGGTATTATAAAAGCGGCCATCGCCGCCGATCACCAAGGTTTCGCCCGCCAGGCCCGGCACGGTGTCGAACAGGGACTGAAGGAAGTTCTCCAGATAGTGCGCTTCCTGAAACCGGCCCACGGACTTGCGCAGCCCCGAGGTGCCGGGCTGCTGATCCGCAAAGGCTTGGGTTTGGACAACTGAGATCGAAGCGTCTTGCGCATTTGCCATGAAAAGCGTCCCCGCGGAGGTGTGGCCCAAGGGGCCGGAAGTGACTGTGGTGATGTAGAACCTAACTATTTCCAGAATATGAAGGCTTCCTTAATATTGCCTTTACCATGCCGCCCGGCACCCAGAGCCCCACAGTCTCTCAAGCGGTCCTTGCCAGCAATTTTCATTGGTTTTCGGCGGGTTACTATAGTAAAGGGAGCCGCCACAAGAGGAGACCACGCCCATGCCCCAATCCGCCAACTGGAACTATCCCACCGCCTATCGTTTTGGCCCCGGCCGCGTCGTCGAGACGGCCGAGGCCTGTACCGGCTTGGGCATCAAAAACCCGCTCTTGGTGACCGATCCGGGTTTGGCCGCCTTGCCCTTTGTCGAGGCCATCATGCAGAGCTGCCGCGACGCCGGCCTTGGCATCGCCCTTTTCAAGGACATCAAAAGCAATCCCACCGGCGAAAACGTGGATGCCGGTTTGGCGGCTTTTCGCGCCGGCGATCATGACGGGGTCATCGCCTTGGGCGGCGGTAGTGGTTTGGACGCGGCCAAGGCGGTCGCTGTCATGGCCCGGCAAAGCTGTAGCCTTTGGGACCTGGAGGACGTGGGCGACAACTGGAAAAACGCCGACCCGGACGGCATCGCCCCGGTTTTGGCCATCCCCACCACCGCCGGGACGGGCTCGGAGGTGGGGCGTGGCTCGGTCATCACAGACCAGGCGGCCCACGTGAAAAAGATCATATTCCACCCGGCCATGATGCCCCAGATGGTCATCGCCGACCCGGAACTGACCCTTGGCCTGCCCAAGCACATCACCGCCGCCACGGGCATGGATGCCCTGTCCCACAATCTGGAAGCCTTTTGCGCACCGGGTTATCACCCCATGGCGCGGGGCATCGCCATCGAAGGCATTCGCCTGATCAAGGAATGGCTGCCCCAGGCGGTGGCCCAGGGCAGCGACATCGAGGCTCGCGGGCAAATGCTGGTCGCCTCTTCCATGGGCGCCACCGCCTTCCAGCGGGGCCTGGGCGCCATGCATGCCCTGGCCCATCCCCTGGGCGCCCTCTATGACGCCCACCACGGCCTGTTGAACGCCATTTTGATGCCCTACGTGCTCACCGCCAACCGGCCCAGCATCGAGGAAGAGCTGAACCATCTGGCCATCTGCCTGGGCCTCGAGGACGCGGAAGGCTTCCTGGCTTGGGTCATCGAGCTGCGCCGGGAAATCGGCATCCCCAACAGCCTGGCCGAGATCGGCATCGACGCCGCCCGTGCCGAACAGGTCGGCGCCATGGCGGTGGTGGACCCTTCGGGTGCCACCAACCCCATTGAGTTCACCGCAGAGGACTATGCGGTCATCTTCAAAAAGGCCGTTCACGGCGACGCGTGACGTCACTGGTGTGAAACAAAATTAATTGGGGAGAAACATCCCGGATCGGCAAAATTGCCATTGAATCGACCCGCCTAAGGTCGTATGGGGGATAATAGGCGGCCAAAAAAGGGGCTAGGACTTTCATTTCGCCACGACGGCCACAGTCGGTCACATCCGGCCGCCCGTGCTCAATCAGGAAAATAGCTTGCAATGACACGTTTTTCTGCCTGGAACGTTTTTTGGAATGGGCTTAAGGGCCAGAAAGGCTGGACACGGCAATGGCGTGATCCGGAGCCCAAGCCCGAATACGACATCATCATTGTGGGCGCGGGCCTGCACGGCCTGGCGACCGCCTATTACCTGGCCAAGAACCACGGCCTTAAAAACATCGCCGTGCTGGAAAAGGGTTGGCTGGGCGGCGGCAATGCCGGGCGCAACACCACCATCGTGCGCTCCAACTATTTCATGCCCGGCAATCGCCAATTCTATGAGCACTCCCTGAAGCTCTGGGAAAACCTCAGCTTCGACTTGAACTACAACGTTATGTTCAGTCAAAGGGCCCACGTGAGCCTGCTGCACAGCCCGGCGGCCACCGATGGCGCGGCGCGGCGTTACAACACCATGCGCCTAACGGGCACGGACGCCGAAATTTGGACCCTGGACGAACTGAAGCGCAACATCCCTCACTTGAACTACAGCCCCGATGCGCGCTTTCCCATCACCGGCGCGGCGGTGCAGCGGCGGGCCGGCACGGCGCGGCACGACGCGGTCGCTTGGGCCTATGCCCGGGGCGCCGACCAGCTGGGCGTGGACATTATCCAGAATTGCGAGGTGACGGGCACGATCCGGGAAAACGGTCGCTTGACCGGGCTGGAGACATCACGGGGCACCATCAAGGGCAAGAAGGTCGGCTTTGCCGTGGCCGGCAACACCTCGCGTCTGTGGCAGATGGCGGGTCTGGGCCGCCTGCCCATCGAAACCCACAAGCTGCAGGCCTTCGTGACCGAGCCCATCAAACCCCTCTTGGATCAGGTGGTGGTCTTCGGCGTGGGCGGCGCCCACTTCTATATTTCCCAGTCGGACAAGGGCGGCATGGTCTTCGGCGGCGACTTGGATTGGTACAAATCCTATGCCCAGCGCGGCAATCTGCCCATCGTGCAGGACGTGGCCGAATGCGCCCTTTCCATCTTGCCCTGCCTGGGCCGTTTGCGCTTGGTGCGTCATTGGTCGGGCGTGATGGATATGTCCATGGACGGCACCTTCTTTATCTGCAAGACACCGCTTGAAAACCTCTACCTGAACGCCGGCTGGAACTACGGCGGCTTTAAAGCCAGCCCGGCTTCCGGCTGGTACTTCGCCGACCTGATCGCCAACGACCGCCCGGACCCGGTGGTCGCCAATCACGACCTGACCCGGTTCGAGCGTGGCATTAACCTGGACGAGCGCGGGGCCGGCCCGGACCCCAAGCTGCACGGCTGAGGACCTTACCATGATCCGTATTCCTTGCCCCTTTTGCGGCGAAAGAGACCACAGCGAATTCACCTACGGCGGCGACGGCTCCATCGTCTATCCCGACCTGGATGCGCCTATCTCCGACTGGCACGATGCGGTTTTCCTGCGGGAGAACATCCGCGGCGTGCAGACCGAGACCTGGCACCACACCAGCGGCTGCCGCATGTGGCTCCTGGTCGAAAGGGACACCATGACTCACGAAATCCTTTCCGTGCGCCCGGCCCACAAGGGGATCCGGGCGGCCATGGAAAACAGCTAGGCGGACGGGCAGATGAGCGCAAAAGCTGGCGGAGAGCGGCTGGCGTCGGGCGGACGCATCGATCGTAACAGCAAGATTTGGTTCGATTGGGACGGCAAGGTGCTGATCGGCCATACCGGTGACACCTTAGCCTCGGCCCTCTTGGCCAACGGCGAACGGGTGGTCGGGCGGAGCTTTAAGTATCATCGCCCACGCGGCGTGATGTCCGCCGGCGTGGAGGAATCTGGCGCCCTGGTCACCATCGGCGAGGGGGCGCGGCGCGACCCCAACGTGCGCGCAACGACACAGGAACTCTATGAAGGCCTGGTCGCCCAAGGCCAAAACGCCTGGCCCAGCGTGCGCTTCGACCTGGGCGCGGCGTCCAACTTGATGAGCCGGTTTTTTTCCGCCGGCTTTTACTACAAGACCTTTATGGGCCTGCCGCCGTTTGAATGGGGCCGGGGCACGGGCATCTGGATGCAGTATGAAAAGCTCATCCGCCGTTCGGCCGGCATGGGACGGGCCTCGCGCCTGCCCGACCCCGACACCTACGAGCACGCCCATGACTTCTGCGACGTGCTGGTCGTGGGCTCGGGCCCGGCCGGCCTGGCCGCGGCAACCACCGCCGCCCAGGCGGGCTTGGACGTGCTCCTGGTCGAACAGGACTTTGAGCTGGGCGGCGATTTGTTGAACCTGCCGGTGGAGACCGCGGAGGCCGCCCGGCAAGACCTCATTGCCGGCCTCGCCGCCGCCGGCGTGCGGGTCATGACCCGGACCACGGCCTTCGGGCTTTACGATTACGGCGCAGCCGGGCTGGTCGAACGGGTCACGGACCACTTGGCCGACCCGGATCCCAATCTGCCCCGGCAGCGCTTTTGGACCGTGCGGGCCCGGCACACCATCCTGGCCACGGGCGCGCTGGAACGGCACGTGGCCTTCGGCAACAACGACCGCCCCGGCGTGATGTCCGTGTCCGGCGCCCGGACCTATGTGAACCGCTATGGCGTCCTGCCCGGCCAGTCGATCGTGGTCGCCACCAACAACGATTCAGCCTACGACGCGGCGGTGGAGATGGCCGGCGCCGGCGCCAAGGTGACCCTCTTGGAGGCCCGCGCCGACGTGCCGGCCCAGTGGGCCGAGGCGGTGACGGCCGCCGGTATCGATTTGCGCACCGGCAGCGCCCCCATGAAGGCCCATGGCGCCAAGGGTATCCATTCGTTGGATATCGCCCGCCGCTCCGGCAATGGCTGGTCCGCCGCCGGGCGGGAACATTGCGATCTCGTCGCGGTATCCGGCGGCTGGTCCCCGGTGGTC
>JANQKX010000630.1 GCA_028280915.1 Kiloniellaceae bacterium | reverse complement strand
GTTCCTGTTGCTGCAGGGACCAAACCACCGCGCCGTAACGGCGAAACACCTCCGCGTTGTCGGGGTGGACTTCGCTCAGTTGTTTGTAGATCTGTTCCGCCTCGCTCAGGCGCCCGGATTTTTCATAGCCTTGGGCCACCTGGAAATCGGACTCGATGGAGGCGCCGTCGCTGCTGCCGACGGGCGAGGCGGAAAGGGAATCAGGTGTGGGTCTGCCGGTCATGCCTGGGCCAAAGTCTCGCGCATGTCACTAAGTGAGCCCCGGCCGCGTGGGGCGCCGCCGGGGCGAGACTGGTGATACTTTATCCGCTGGTGCCTTGGCAAGGTCCCGCAGTTCGCGGCAAGCGGCCGGATAAACGGCGCCTTCAGGGCCCGTCAGGCGGCTCGGTCCTGCTCATCGTCCAATTGTTGCTGCAAGCGGCTGACGTCGGCCGAGACCTCGAACAACAAAGCGGCCAGTTCCTGCTGCATGGCGATGGCCCGCTCCAGCTTGTCGGCCACCCGGGCGGTCTCGGGCAGGATCTGGGCCCGCTTGTGCCCCTCGGGGGTCTCGCCGGTCAGCAGCCAGATCAAGGGAACCTGCAGCACGCCGGCCAGCTTGGTCAGCTTGTCGCCCCGGGGACCGCTGCGGTCGTTTTCCCAATTTTCCAAAGTCTTGGTCTTCACACCGACGAGGCGGGCCAGTTGAGGGGCGGAAAGGCCGATCTGCTGACGGGCGGATTCGATCCGGCTCCCGGCGGTGGTTTCAATAGGGCTTTGGGAAAGGTTGTTGTCTGGCAACTTAATCGGCACGATACGCTATCCTTTTTTTGCTACGGATCCCGCCGGACGGCGAGACCTCACTTTTCTAGTAACTCTAGTATCTAGTCACTCTAGTAACGTCGCGGCGGCCGGGCTTGTTCCCTGCCGGCTGCTCCGCGTCGCTGCGCGCCACGATCCGTCTGGATCGCAAGAAAACACCGTCGACGGTGCGACAAAAACGCGCGCGCCCGCATCATCAGGAAAATTGATGTCACCCTGATGACGGCGGTCCTTTGCGGGCCAAGCTCACTTGTCCCGGGCTGTTTTCTCCCCTTCGCAGCGGCTTGGCAAGACAAAACTGGCGCGCAGATTGGCGCCGTCCGCCACCGCGGCCCGTTCCGCCGCCGCATAGCGGCCGCCCGAGTATTGCGGGCAATCCAGCGCCAGTCCGGCCCGGACCAGGGCGGCGGCCAGATCCTCCCCGTTGATGGTGCAGACCGCGACTATAGTTATTCCATTACGGTCCCCACTGGGCGCGCAGGTGACCTCCCGATTGAGAGCGAGATCGCTCAGGAAAACCGCGGTACTTTGCCCCTTGGCGGAGTTGGCGCCCGGCACCGCGATGCCGAAGAGCTCAACGGTGGTCTCGCCGGGTTCTCCGGCAACCACAAGGGTCTTGCCGTCCGGCACGTGAGACACGCGACCGGAAATCTCCTCGGGCCGGGTCAGGAACAAAACGACGCCCATGGCAAAAATGGCCACTGCCAGAAAAGGACCGGCCTTTTTCAAAAACGCTGTTTTGCTTTTACTTTTCATGACTCGGCTGATCTAAGCTTGATGGCCCCACGATACCATAGGGCATCGGCCAAAGCCCGAAACTGGCATTATTGCCGGTCTTGGCAAGCAAAAAACGCCAGACTCGCCCGGGCCGCCGGATGGTCGCTGCCCCGCGGCGTCAGCAGCACGTGCAAGGAATGATCGAAGGCGACGTAGTCGTCGCTGACCGGAACCAGGGCGCCCATTTCCAGGTAGCGCTCCACCTGACCCCGCCAGGCCAGGGCCAGGCCGCGCCCCGCCGCGGCCGCTTCCAGCAGATAGACATAGTTCCCGAACGGCAAATAATCGGGCGTCGTCTCCGGCGCGCCCATGGCCGTGAACCAGTCCTGCCAGGTGGCCCAACCCTTGTTCTCTTTGCTCAACTGCAAAAAGGGCAGGGCGGCCCAGGCGGCAACGGGTTGTTCTAAAATCTCCCGGTTGGCCGCCGCGAAGGCGGGCGCGCAGACCGGCCGCACCGCTTCCTCACAGGCCACGGCCCGCTCGCTCGGCGCGGCCCAGGAGGTGTCGTAGGAAAAGATCAGATCCACCCGGGGGTCCAGGGAGGTATCCATCGCATCATATTCATAAGTCATGATCCGGATCTGGATGTCCGCCCCGACCGCGGCCTGCAGGGCCTCGAACCTGGGCATGACGAAGAGGTGGGAAACCTCGTGGCTGCAGGCGATCGTCAGGTGTTGCCGCTGGGACAGGCCGGCGATGGCGTTGCCGGCGACCTGCAGGTTATCCAGCGCCGCGACCACCGCCTGCTGGAAATAAGCGCCCTGCGGCGTGAGGATAAGCTTCTTCCGCCGCCGCTCGAAGAGGCTGGTGTTCAAGCGGCCCTCCAGGCCGGCGATGTGCCGACTGATCGCCGATTGGGAGGTATTGAGTTCCTCCGCGGCCCGGCTGAAGTTCAGGTGCCGCGCGGCGCTTTCGAAGGCGACCAGGGCGGCGGTGGAAGGAATGCTGTAGCGTCGTCCAACCATATCAATTTTGATATGATAGTGATCACCAATTGGCAATTCAATTTTGCCGCCGCCTCGGTCATTGTTAGGAGTTATGCGGTCCTTGTGATCGGCTCTGTTCAGGAGGGAGGTCTCACCCATGAAACCCGAGCGTTGGCTCGATCCGGCCAATAAGTTGTTTCCCCATCAGGTGGGCTTTACCTCGCCGCCCCACGATTTTGACGCCGCGCCCAGCGATTTCCTGCGCCTGGCGCCGGAGACGGTGGGGGTGCACGGGCGCATGCTGCATGCGCCGAAGTATGCCCATCAGCTGTCCCAGCGCGTGGACAATTTCCACCTGCTGGAGGAATTCGTGCACTGCATGTCCAACAACGGGGTGGACGTCTGCGGCCAGGTGGGCAGCAACTGGGTGCACGCTGGCGGCAAGACGCCCGCGGAAATCCGCGCCTTTTGCGACCGGGTCGGCGACACCTATCAGACGCCCCTGCACATGGCGGGCATGTGCCTGGTGGAAGGGCTGCGCGAACTGGGGGCGGAAAAAATCGCCCTCAACTCGGTCTATTACTGGCCCGATTGGCGCGACGGCATCGCCCGCTTCCTGCGCGACGCGGGCTTCGACCTGGTCTACGCGGGCAACTTTGTCGACCTGGGATTCTACGAGACCCAGGAGGAAGTGAACGCCCTGACCTGGATCTTTCCCGGCGATCTGGCCAAAGAATCCATGATCCGGACGGCGGAAAAGGCCCCGAATGCCGATGCCATCGTGGTCAACGGCATGCCAAATTTTCGGCGCGCCGACGGGCTGCCCCAGCGCATGATCGCCTTCATGCCTGATCTGGAAGACGATGTGGGCCTGCCCATCGTCTCCTCCGATTTCGCCCTTTACTGGCGCATTTTCAAAACCTTGGGCATTGCACCGGCGGGCCGGCACGGACGCCTGCTGGCCACCCTTTCTTGAGGAACAACCACCCTTCTTGAGGATCACACCATGCATAAGATTTTGGTGCTTTGGGCCACGCCCCGGTCCACCTCCACCGCCTTTGAGTGGATGATGCGCATGCGCGGGGATTTGAACTGCTTTCACGAGCCCTTCGGCGAGGCCTGGTATCAAGGTGACGACGCCCTCTGGCCCCGTCTCAAGCCCGATAGCCCGCGCAGCCCGGGCCTGACTCTGCCCAAGGTCTATGAAACCCTACGCCGTGCGGCGGCCCAGGGCCCGGTATTCTCCAAGGATTTCGCCCACTACGTTGAGCACATGTGGAGCCCGGACTTCCTGGACAGCTTTAACCACAGCTTCCTCATCCGCGACCCGGCCAAGGTGGTGACCTCGGTCTACAAAAACTGGCCCGACGTGCACATCAAGGAAATCGGCATGGCCGAGCAGCGGGCTCTGTTCGACCACCTCTGCGACCGGGACGGCAAGGCGCCGCCGGTGATCGACAGCGACGATCTGCTGGAAGATCCCCATGGCATCGTGGCGGCCTATTGCCACGCCGTGGGCATTCCCTTCCTGCCCGAGGCCTTGAGTTGGGAGCCGGGCAAACGGGACGAGGTGAGCTGGTACGACGGCGGCTCCTG
>JANQKX010000629.1 GCA_028280915.1 Kiloniellaceae bacterium | reverse complement strand
GCTGGTTGGCAAGAAATGGCTCACTGCGGTGACGGTTGGGGGCGGGGCGGCATCGTACATCCCGAACGGCCGCGATTCATTTTCGGTGCCGGAACTTTTGCGCCCGTTTCAGGCAACCGCCGGTCTGTGCGGCTGCCCTTGGCAGGAGCCGTTCATCGTCTATGGGTGCCATACCATCAGCGACGCAGGCTTGGTGGAGGCGGCCGAAGCCTATCGTGCCGGGCTCATCGCCTTACGCGATGCACCGCTGCTTGCCACCCAACCGAATTCTCCTCTTTCCTAGCCGGGGGCAACTCATGGAACAAACGTCATTTCTCGTTCAGGCGTTCATCTATCTCACCGCCGCTCTGCTGTCCGTCCCCATAGCGAAGCGACTGGGTTTGGGGTCGGTACTGGGATATCTGATCGCAGGTGCCATCATTGGGCCTTTCGGATTGAGCCTGCTGGGTGAACCGGAAAACGTGATGCACTTTGCTGAATTCGGTGTCGTCATCATGCTGTTCCTGATTGGGCTTGAGATTCAACCGTCCCTGTTGTGGCGGTTGCGCACGGCCATTCTGGGGCTTGGGGGCGCTCAAGTGGCGATCACCACGGTTGCGATCACCGGCGCGGCTATGGTCGCCGGTATCAGCTGGAACGTAGCTTTGGCATGTGGGCTTATTTTGTCGTTGTCTTCCACGGCAATCGTTTTGACATCTCTACGGGAAAGGGGGTTGAGCCAGACTCAGGTTGGCCAGTCCGGTTTCTCGGTTCTCTTGTTTCAAGATTTGGCCCTCATCCCCATGTTGGCGCTCATACCTTTGCTCGCGATGGATATCGGGATAGACGCTCATGGTAGCGATCACGGCAATGGTCATGGGAGCGAAGGGGGCCATGGCGGCGGCGCCCTTGCGGGCCTGCCGCCTTGGGCACAGCCCTTGGCGGTGGTTGGGGCGGTTACACTGATCATTTTTGCCGGACGTTTGCTGACCAGACCGGCCTTTCGGTTCATCGCCTCCACCAACCTTCAGGAGATCTTTACGGCCGCCGCCTTGGTGCTGGTGGTGGGGGTGGCCCTGCTAATGGAGGCTGTCGGGTTATCTCCGGCACTGGGCGCCTTTCTTGCCGGCGTTGTTTTGGCGGACAGCGAGTTCCGTCATGAGGTCGAAGCGGATATCGAGCCCTTTCGGGGCCTTCTACTTGGCCTATTTTTCATATCCGTCGGCGCCAGCATCAACTTTGCCTTACTCGCCGGCCAGCCCCTACTCATCCTTGGGCTGACGATAGGTCTCATTCTCTTGAAAGCGGCCATCATCTTTGGGTTGGCGCAGGCGTTCGGCCACAAAAGACCAGACGCCACCTTGATGGCGCTGGGGCTGGCCCAAGGTGGCGAGTTTGCGTTCGTGTTGTTTGCCTTTGCGACCGGAACCGGTGTCGTCCCCGGCGCCGTGGCCGACCCGTTGATTGCCGTCGTGGCCCTCACTATGGCCCTTACGCCGCTCCTCTTTATCCTTGGGGAGTATCTGTCCACGTCGGCCGATACGGGTAAAGACAGCGATGCACCGAAGATCGTCACCGAGCACCAGCCGGACGTGATCATCGCGGGCTTCGGCCGTTTTGGCCAGGCGATTGGGCGTCTGCTGATTGCCAACGGGTATCAGACCAGCGTGCTCGAGCATTCGGCCGATCAAATTGAACTCCTGCGGGGGTTCGGACAAAAAGTGAATTACGGCGATGCGTCGCGCGCCGACCTATTGCGGGCTGCGGGGGCAGATGAGGCCAAAGTGCTGATTGTCGCCGTGGACAGTCCTGAAAAATCCCTCGAAGTGGTCCGCGCCGCGCGCCAACACTTTCCGCAACTAAAAATCTTGGCGCGCGCATCGGATCGGCGCCATGCCTACGCATTGCTCAATCTGGGGGTCGATCAGTTCGAACGCGAAATGTTCGAAGGCGGGGTCGCGCTCGGCGTGAAAGCCCTACAAGCCCTTGGCCAACGGGCCCACCATGCGACAAGGGCGGGGCGCTTGTTTGCCCGTCACGACAGGGATCTGCTGCTCGAAATGGCGCAATACTGGGGCGATGATCTGGTGTACCGCCAGCAAGTGCGGGAACGGGCAGGCCATGTGGACCAGCTCTTGAGTCGCGATCTCAACGTATTTGGCGCCGGCGATCCCGATGAAGGCGCGTGGGATACAAAAAGCCTTGAGGAAGAAATCAAGCGCGATACCATGCCGGCACCGGCAGTTTGTCGATCAACGGCGCCCACACGAACTTGAAGCCGTAGCCCAGGGCGGCCCAACTGAAAAAACCGATGGCCGCGCGCTCCACGC
>JANQKX010000613.1 GCA_028280915.1 Kiloniellaceae bacterium | reverse complement strand
TTTTCCACCAAGGTGGCGGCACGGGCGGCGATGCGCAGTTTTTCGGCACGGTTTTCCAACAGACGCAGCTGGAAGGGACCCTCGCGCATGGTATCCGGCGTGACGATGGCGCCATGGACCTTGATCACCAAGCCTTCGTCGACGAGGGCACGCACGTCCCGGCGAATGGTCTCGTCGGAAACGTTAAACTCAACCGCGAGATCGGTAATGGGGCAGGTGCCGTGCAACTTGACGGTCCGCAAGATATCGGATTGGCGTTTGGTCGGATGCAGCATGGTCCCCAATCTTGTTCCGCCCAACTGGCCCCCGGCGCCATCGCCGCCGCAGGCATTCTTTATTCTGAAATAGGAAAACCACACAAATCAACGAAAAATCAATAAAAACTAATAAATTTTGTGGATTTGCGTTGACATTGTGTTTAACTCCCCGCCATAGTCAGCATCGGAGAAGCGCCTGCTCCGCACGATAGGGGCTTATTCCCAGGGAAAACCAATAGGGAGACCAAACAAGATGCGCGGATTTACTCGTTCCCTCATCGGGATTGTCGCCGCCACCGGCATCATGGGTGCCGTCAGCACCGCCAGCTTTGCAGAAGTTGAATCCACCGATCCGATCAAGCTGACCTTGCACGATTGGACCGGCCAATACCTGACCACCAACATCATGGCCGAGGTTCTGAAAAAGGCCGGCTACAATGTTGAATTGGTGCAGGCCGATTACATCGCTCAGTTCGCCGGCCTGGAATCGGGCGATCTGCACGTGGCCATGGAGATGTGGGAGACCACCGGCAAGGACGCCATGGAAGCCTCTCTGGCCACCGGCAAGACCGTGGATCTGGGCGAGACGGGCATGGAAGCCAAGGAGGAGTGGTGGTACCCCCTCTACATGAAAGAAGCCTGCCCGGGGCTGCCCAATTGGGAAGCGCTGAACGACTGCGCCGAGGCCTTTTCCACGCCCGAGACCGCGCCCATGGGACGTTATCTGGGCGGTCCGGTGACCTGGGGCGGCTATGACGACGAGCGGGTCGAAGCCCTGGAACTGGACTGGGAAGTGGTGCACGCGGGCACGGACGCGGCTTTGTTCGCCGAACTGGAATCCGCCTATCAGCGTAAGGCCCCCATCATGCTGTGGATCTACGCCCCCCATTGGGCGGTCGCCAAGTTCGAGGGCGAGTGGGTGGAATTCCCCACCTATACGGATGAATGCTACCAGGACCCGTCCTGGGGCGTGAATCCCAACATGGCCTATGACTGCGGCAAGCCCTTTGGCTGGATCAAAAAAGTCGGCTGGAAAGGCGGCGAGGAAAAATGGCCCGGCGCCTATAAAGCCGTTCGGGCTTTCCAAATCGACAACGATGAAATGAGCGCCATGGTCGGCGCCGTGGACCTGGACGGCCGCTCGGTCGAGGACGTGGTCGCCGAATGGATGACCAACAATGAGGACCGCTGGTCCCAGTGGATCAAGTAAGAGGATCCTCCCGATCCTGGTGGTGGGCGATTTTCCCCAAATCTTTGCCGGAAGATCGCCCACCCCGATTTCCCTAGCCTTGCCCTTCACGCGATGCACCGCCGGCCCGCTTGTTGTATGCTGTCCCGGGCGCGGATCTCTTAAGTGTGCCAAATGATCCGATGGGTGCCATGAACGATTCGGTCAAACTCTCCTGCCGCCACGTTTGGAAGGTGTTCGGGCAGCATGCCGAGCGGCTGTTCGCTGGCGGCGCAGCCCCCTCGGAGGAGCAGTTGCACGCGGGCGGCTATATCGGCGCCGTCCGGGACGCTTGCCTGGATGTGCACCAGGGCGAGATCTTCATCATCATGGGCCTGTCCGGCTCGGGCAAGTCGACCCTGGTGCGCTGTCTCACCCGGCTGATCGAACCCACGGCCGGCCAGATTCTTTTCGACGGCCAAGACCTGATGCAAGCCAGCATTTCCGAGCTGATCGAAATGCGGCGCCACAAAATGGGCATGGTGTTCCAGCACTTCGCCCTGCTGCCCCACCGCAACGTGCTCGGCAACGTGGCTTTTCCCCTGGAAATTCAAGGCATCGACCGCAAGACCCGCGAGCGCAAGGCCCTGGAAGTCATCGAACTGGTGGGCCTGGCCGGCCGGGAGCGCTATTACCCGCGGGAGCTTTCCGGTGGGCAGCAGCAGCGGGTCGGCATCGCCCGCTCCCTGGCGGTGGAACCCGACGTTTGGTTCCTGGACGAGCCTTTTTCCGCTCTGGACCCCTTGATCCGCCGGGAAATGCAGGACGAGTTTTTGCGCCTGCAGAACATGCTGCATAAAACCATCGTTTTCATCACCCACGATTTCGACGAGGCCATTCGCCTGGCCGACCGCATTGCCATCATGAAGGATGGCGAGATTATCCAAATCGGTCGCCCGGAGGACCTGATCCTGGCACCGGCCACCGAATATGTGCGCGAGTTCACCCAGGGCATTCCCCGGGCCAAGGTGCTCACCGCCGGGGCCTTGATGACACCGGCCGCCTCGGCCGTCTACAGCCATAAGGTCGAAACGGCGACACGCATCGCAAGCCTGGTCTCGCCGGCCGCCGACATGGCACAAGGGGGTGTGTTCGGTGTGGTGGAAGAGGGCCACATCGTCGGTGAACTCAGCCGCGAGGCGGTCATCGCCACCCTATCTGAGGGAGGCGGCGAGGCATGACGGGACTGGTCGAGCCCCTGCCCCAGGCCCGCTTTCGCATCAACCCCTGGCTGATCGCCTGGGCCGTGGCCCTTTCGGTCACCGTCCTGCTCATCGGCATGAAGGACGCCCTGCCCTGGGCCTTCAAGTACCCGCGGGATTGGGTCATTCCACTGCGGTACTGGATATCCGATTTCATGAAGTGGTTGATGAACGACTTCGATCTGGGCCTCTTCACCTTCCGGGAGCTGACCCGCTCCATCGCCTGGCTGATCGAGCAGCCCTACCTGATCGTCAAGAGCCTGTTGTCCACCGGCTTCCTGAAGGGCCAGGGCAGCTATGCCGTCGAGGTGTTTCCCCGGATCTCGTGGATCGCGCTGATCGTGGGCGCCGTGCTGTTGGGACGCTTCGCCCGGGATTGGAAGCTGGGCGCCCTGGCGGGTGTGTGCTTCATCTACCTGGCTTTGTTCGATCAGTGGGACAGCGCCATGGTGACCCTGTCCTCCATCGTCATCGCCGTGCCCATCGGCGTGGCCGGCGGGCTGTTGTTGGGTATTGCCGGACACCGCTCCAACAACTTTCGCATGGCGCTGATCCCGGTACTGGACCTGATGCAGACCGTGCCGGTCTTTGCCTATCTGGTGCCGGTTCTGATCATGTTCGGCTTCGGGCCCGTGGCGGCCATGATCGCCACCATCATCTATGCCATGCCGCCCATGGTCCGGGTCACCATGCTGGCCCTGCAACAGGTGCCCGACGAAGTGAACGAGGCCGGGCGCATGACCGGCTGCACCGCCGCGCAGCTTCTGTGGAAGGTCCAGATCCCCTCGGCCAAGCATACCCTCATGGTCGGGGTCAACCAGGTAATCATGCTGTCCCTGAATATGGTGATCATCGCCTCCATGATCGGCGCCGGCGGCTTGGGCTTCGATGTGCTCAATGCCCTGAAGCGCCTGCAGATCGGCGAGGGGGTGGAGGCGGGCCTGGCGATCACCATGCTGGCCATCGCCATCGACCGGGTGAGCCAAGCCTATGCCCGCCGCCCGCCGCCCGCCCATGACGCGCCCGAGGGCAACTGGCTGTCGCGGCACCCCTATCTTTTGATCATGGCGGTAATCGTCGCCGGCACCTGGGTCATCGGCATTTTCACGCCGGCCATGAACGCGGTGCCGGAGGCTTGGACGATCACCACCGGATCGTTCTGGAGCGACGTGGTCAAGTACATCAACGTGAATTACTTCGACCAGCTGGACGCCTTTAAGAACTTTGTCCTGCTCAACATCATGGTGCCCATCAAGCGCCTGCTGCTGGCCCTGCCCTGGATCGCGGTGGTCGGGTTGGTGGCCCTGGCGGGCCTTCAACTGGGGGGCTGGCGGCTGGCCCTGCTGACCGGATTGATGGCCCTTTTCCTGGCCGCCGTGGGCCTTTGGGCCAAGGCCATGGTGACGGTTTACCTCTGTGGCCTCTCGGTCATCATCGCCTGCCTCATCGGCATTCCCATCGGCATCGCCTCGGCGAAGAACGAGCGGCTGCACCGGGTAGTGAGCACGGTCATCGACACCCTGCAAACCTTGCCCAGCTTCGTCTACCTCATGCCCGTGGTGATGCTGTTCCGGGTCGGCGACTTCGCCGCCATGCTGGCGGTGATCGCCTATTGCATCGTGCCGGCCATTCGCTACACCGACCACGGTATTCGAAACGTGCCCCGCCCCTTGGTGGAGGCGGCCACGCAGACCGGCTGCAACCGCCATCAACTGCTGTGGAAAGTCGAACTGCCCATTGCCTTGCCGGAGATCATGCTGGGCATCAACCAGACCATCATGATGGCCCTTTCCATGCTGGTGATTACCGCGCTGGTGGGGACCCGGGAATTGGGGCAGGAGGTCTACATCGCCCTGACCAAGGCGGACGTGGGCCGGGGTTTGGTGGCCGGAGTTTGTGTCGCCTTTATCGCCATGATCGGCGACCGGCTGATCAGCGCTTGGGTGCGCGAACGCAAGAAGCAATTGGGCCTGAGCTAAGAACGCGGCCATGGGAATTGGCACAGGATCTTGCGGCGGCCGGGTCCCCTCGGCCATCCAGTTCAAAAAGTCGGTAGCAACAAGACCGACACAATGGAGTTTTACGGATCATGAGTGAACAGGCAGCCTTTCC
>JANQKX010000606.1 GCA_028280915.1 Kiloniellaceae bacterium | reverse complement strand
GTTCGCTATGGAGCACTTCATCCCCCTCGCCGGCATAGGCGTGGGCCAGCAGGGTGAGCAATTCGTCGGAACCGGCGCCACAGATGATCTGTTCCGCCGGCAAACCTTCTTGCGCCGCGATGGCCGCGCGCAAGTCGGTGGAGCCGCCGTCGGGATAGCGATGCAGGCTGTCTCGGGCCGCCTCATAGGCCGCCTGGGCCGCCGGGCTGGGGCCGAGGGAATTCTCGTTGGAGGCCAAGCGGATGATGCGGTTGGCACCGGCCACATGGGACTCACCCCCCACATAGGGAGTGACATCCATTATTCCGGGGCGGGGCTTGGGCATAGGCGGGCCTTTCGGCGATTAAGTTTCGGATGTGACGGCGGTTTCGGCCAGTTCGGCGGGTCCCAAAGGCACGGCAAAACCGCCGATGCTCCAGGCCCGGCCGTTGGGTTTGCCGGCGAGGCCTTCCAGCTTGGCCAGTCGATCGTCCCCGTCGGCGACAAATCCCGTGACCTCTACCAGATTAAGATAAGGCCCCTTTGCTTCCTGCCAAGACGTCGCCTGCAGGGGTTCAAAGCCGCCTTTGCCCAGCAGGTCGAAGAGCGCACCGCGGGAGGTCTTAGCGGCCATTTCCAGGATGATGAAGGACCGGTCCAGGCCGCTTTCCTCCGGCGCGCCCTGGCTGATCACCAGGGCCTGAAGCGCCGTGCCATCGCTGCCGCTCTGTTGGGCAAAGGGCAGGCGGGCCACGATCCGTTGCCCGGCTTGGCCGCTGTTCCCATTGCCGGCCCCCAGAAATCGCCACCACGGGTCCGGATCCTCCGCTTTGGGCAGGGGGAGCACCCCGAGCGTAGTATTGCCTTCGGAAATGGCCCGCAGAACGCCCCTTTTGGAGGGATGGCCCGTGATCGGCGCCAGGGAACCGAAGTGCTGGCGGGCCAGCTTTTCGTAGCGGGGCGAGCCGTCGGGGCTGTAGACCGCCACGGCGAAGGGTCGCTGCATGCCGATAAAGGCGGAAATGATCTCCCGCCAGATCTGAATCAGCGCCAGTTTGGGAAAGCTGCCCTGGTGCTCGGCGATCAGGCGGCGGATGACCTGAGCCTCCCGGCCCGGGCGCATCACCGTCCCGTGGGAGGGTTTTTGCGCCGCGATCTCCTGGACCAAGGCGCTGCGCTGCATAATGCAACGATGAATCTCGTTGTCGATCTGATCGATCTCGCGGCGCAGGTCAGCCAGGTTTTTTCCGGTGTCGGTCATGGAGGTTAATGATTTGCTCTTAAGGGCGCCGCGTGGAGAGGGAGTGATCCGATTTAGCCGTGTGGTTATCTTGAGACAAATCTCTTTAAATTGTGTTATTTCAAACCATTACGACTTGCAAAGGGGCGCTACGATTATCAAAGGAACGTGTGATCGACAACATGTTTTGCCATCGGCGAAATAATGTGTCTAACATGAAAGACTTAGCTTCAATACACGATCTTTGCCGGTGACCCATGCCCATTAAAATTCCCGATGACCTGCCCGCCCGCCAACACCTGGAAAGCGAGGGATTGTTGGTCATGGGGGAGACCGATGCCATCCGCCAGGACATTCGCCCCTTGCGCATCGCCCTCTTGAACCTGATGCCGCAAAAGGTCAAGACCGAGACCCAGCTGGCGCGCCTGATCGGCAGCACGCCCCTGCAGGTGGAACTGACCCTTATCATTACCGCGTCCTATACGCCCACCACCGTGCCCAAGCAGCACCTATTGGACTTTTACCGTCCCTGGGACGAGGTGCGCGGGGAAAAATTCGACGGCTTGATCATTACGGGCGCGCCCATCGAAAAGCTGCCCTTCGAGGACGTGCTTTACTGGCGCGAACTCACCGACATCCTGGATTGGAGCCAAAGCAACGTCCACGGGACCTATAATCTTTGCTGGGGCGCGCAGGCCGCGCTTTATCATTTTTACGGGATTCCCAAACACATCTTACCGGAAAAGCTGTTTGGTGTCTTCCGCCATCGGGTCGTTGCCCCGAACTCGTCGATCATGCGGGGCTTTAATGACGAGTTTTTCGTGCCGGTCTCGCGCCACACGGAAACCCGCCGCGCCGACATCGCCGGTCACAGCGGCTTGCGCGTCCTGGCGGATTCCGACGAGGCGGGCCTGTGTCTGATCGAGGACGTGACCCACAATCAGCTGCTCATGTTCAACCATTTGGAATATGACGCCGGCACCTTGCGGGACGAATACAATCGGGATCTGAGCGCGGGCTTGGATATTCAGCCGCCCAAGTACTATTTTCCCAACAACGACCCGGAGCGGGAGCCGCGCAACTTCTGGCGCTCCCACGCCCATCTCATCATGGGTAACTGGATCAATGACCTCTATCAGACCACGCCCTTTACCCTGGCGGACATCGGTCAGCCGAGCGCGGTCCGGCAAATTGCTGAAAAGTAACGGGTCGGATCTTCTGCGACCTGGAGGATCTGCGCCCTAACCGATCGGTTTGCGCGAGATCACACGGGGTGCCTGGCCGGCGGCTTGGGGCAGGCGCACCAGCACCGGTTTGGTAACCGCCTTGCGTTCAGTGACTTTGGTGGCCGCATAAAGCTGCTTGGCGGCCTCGATCATCACCACGCCGGAAATCTGCGGGAAGAAGCGCATGCCCATGCGCTCAATGGCGTTGGCCGAGCGCAGCAGGGTGCGGGAGCGGGTGGGCGGTACAAAAAGCGCCCGTTTGGTGGTGGCGGGGGTGAACATGTGATCCCGCAGCACCCGCGACAGCTGGGCACCGCTATAAGGGTGCCCCCAGCCAAAGGGCGTGCGGTCGACCCGGGCCCAGATCCCGCGCCGATTGGGCACCACCACCAGCAAACGCCCGTCCCCGGTCAGCACCCGCCAGATTTCGCTCAGCATGTCGCGCAGGTTCTCGCTGGCCTCGAAGCCGTGCACCAAGAGCACCCGGTCCACGGAATAGTCGGGCAGGGGCAAGTCGGTCTCGTCCACCAAGCCCACCAGGTTAGGGCCCTCGCCCGGCCAGTGGAGCACCCCTTGCGGGGCCGGCATGAAGGCAATCACCCGTTCGGCCTCGGCCAGGAAGGGCCGCAAAAACGGGGTGGTGTATCCCAAGCCGAGCAGGGATTTGCCGTCCACGTCCGGCCACATCTCCAGCAAGGCCCGGCGCAGGGTATCCCGCGCCACCCGCCCCAGCTGGGTCTCGTAAAAATCCCTCAGATCGACCACATCGTTGCGCATGACAGCACTCTTTTACCAGAGGATCATTGCAATAGCATAAAGCCCGGTTAGTTTGCTACGATCCGATCAACGGACAAACTCTAGCTTCTTTCCGGGGAGACCTCAAACAACATGAAACTGTTCTATTCGCCCACCAGCCCTTATGTGCGCAAGGTTTTGGTTCTGGCCCACGAGTTGGGGCTTGGGGATCGCATCGACGCCGAAACGGTGGATTTCGCCCAACCCTCCGAGGCCTTCAAAGCCACCAATCCCCTGGCAAAGGTACCCGCCTTGGTCACCGACGACGGCCAGTGCTTGGTCGACTCGCCGGTCATTTGCGAGTACCTGCTGGCCCAGTCGGACGGTCACGGCCTGCTGCCGGCGGCGGGCCCGGAACGGATTGAGATCCTCAATCAAGCGGCCCTGGCCCAAGGCATCATGGATTCGGCGGTGGGCCAATCCATGGAAAAGCGGGCGCGGCCGAAGGAGTTCCAGTTCGACGGCTATTTGGCCAAACACAAGGGCAAGGTGGAGAGTGCCTTGGATGCTCTGGAGCAGATGGCGGCCGAGGGCAAGCTGGCGCAGCTCTCCCTGGCGACCATCTCGGTCGGCAGTGCTCTGGGCTATCTGGACCTGCGCTTTGCCGATGACGCCTGGCGCGAGGGCCGGCCGGCCTTGGCGGCCTGGTACGCGGGCTTTGAGCAACGCCCCTCCATGACCGCCACCAAACCGGGCTGATTATCACAGGAGACACAGAACTCCTGGAGGAGTTCT
>JANQKX010000530.1 GCA_028280915.1 Kiloniellaceae bacterium | reverse complement strand
CGCCTGGCGGCCCGACTGACCCGCGAGGCCGCCGCGCAAGGGCAAGGGGTGGGCATCCTCTTCGGGCCGGAGCGTTCCGGCCTGGTGAACGAGGATGTGGCCTTGGCCGACCGGGTGATCGAGGTGCCCCTTAATCCCGCCTTCCGCTCTCTCAACCTGGCCCAGGCGGTCTTGCTGGTGGGCTATGAATGGTTCATGTCCCAGGAAGGCGAGGGGGCGCCCGCCGAGCATCGTTTGGACGTGGGCGACGCCCCGCTTGCCCCCAAGGCCGAACTGCTCAACTTTTTCGAACGCTTGGAACAGGCGCTGGACCAGGCCGGCTTTTTATTCCCGCCGGAAAAGCGTCCCGGCATGGTGCGCAACCTGCGCAGCCTCTTCGGCCGCATGGCGCTCACCCAGCCCGAGGTCAACACCCTCCACGGCATCGTCTCGGCCCTCAGGGACCATCAACCCGATGGGAAGAGTTGACGGTCCGTCGTGAGGGTGTTTGCGCCTGCCTCGTCGAGGGAAGATAGGGCCGGCAACCGCCCGTCACCTGAAGGATGCTGCGGGCCGCGCCCGCCGGTAATGCCTAGGGATTGATTTTCGAGACCTTGGTGCCTTCCAGGCTGATCCCGGCCATCAGGCCCGTCTGGCCAAAGTTGAAGGCCACGACCGGTTTGTCGACCGTGGTGGAATCAAAGGAGCCGGTGGCGCCCACCTTGACCACGGTGACGTCCGCGTCCACGCCCACTTCCCAGCCGTCGTCGTCGTTGAGGAATTTGGTCAGCGCCTCTTCCTGCAAAAACATGATCACGAGGGAGCGGGACGACAGGCCCAGTTGCAGGCCGATGGAGCCCGACGCACTGCTGTAGTAGCCCTGGGTTTGGCCGTCCACGCGCAGTTCCCCTTCGCCGTATTCGCCGCCGACGATAAAGCCGCCTTTGGTGATCTCGGGGAAAATCAAAATGCCGTGGGCCTTGGCGCCCAGATCCTTGGCGGCGGTCGACTCCTTATAGAGCGTTTCCAGAGCCTGGCTGGATTTGGCATCGATCTCCTCGGCCGATTCTGCCGTGGCCGGACCGGAGGAAATCAGCCCCATGGCGCCGATGCAGGCGGCCATTAGCAATACTCGAGGGCGTTTAAACATAGAAGGTCTCCGTTTTTCGGTTTGGTAAAAGGTCCGGATCGTTTGGTCTTCAACCCTTAAGCTAATCAGCGAATGCCGGATATGCCATAGGGTTTTTGCCGGATGGTCATCGCCGCGCAGTATGCCTGACAGGCTCCCGCCGGCAAGGCTGTTGACCCGGGTCGGCTCGCCCCATAAAAAAAAGTCATGACCGCACGTGCCATCAAACGCCTGACGCCGCGCTTTGATGAGTCGATCAATCCGGTGGCCGCGCTCGGCTTTATCGGTTTGGCGACGGACCGGGCGAGCCTGCGGGACTTCTGCGATTTCACCGATCGTTTCGACGGGGTTCAAGTCCACCCCACCCGCATTCCCTTCGTGGAGACGGCCACGCCGGAGACCCTGGCCGCCATGGCGGATCATTTGGCCGATGGGGCGCGGGTGCTGGTGCCCGGTCAGCCCCTGCAGTCGATCAGCTATTCCTGCACCTCCGGCACCATCGCCATCGGGGTCGACAAGGTGCACGCGCAGATCAAGTCGGTGCGGCCGCAAAGCGCGGTCGTCACCCCCATCGAGGCGGCCATGGGGGCCTTACGGGCGCTGGACTGCCGGCGCATCTCCTTGCTCATGCCCTATCTCATGGAAACGGCCGATATGGTGGCCGACTTCATTGAAGCGGAGGGGTTCAGCTTGGACGCCCTGGCCACCTTCGATCTGGGCGGCGACCCGGAGATGAACCGGGTGTCCTTCGCAAGCTTGGTGGAGGCCGGGATCGGCACCTGCGCGGCCGAGAGCGATGCCCTTTTCATCTCCTGCACCGGCTGGCGCACCCAGCCCATCATCGAAAAGCTGGAAGAGGCCCTCGACAAGCCTGTCGTCACCAGCAACCAGGCGCTGGCCTGGTCCGCCCTGCGTCAAGCGGGCGTCACCGCCAAGGCTGCTGGCCTGGGCCGCCTCTTCGCCGAGGCATAGTTCCAAAAGCCGGGCCCAGGAACCCTATTTCTCCGGCGCCTCCTTGAAGTAAGCCGCCACCTGGCGCCGGCGCAGGTAAAACACGATCCAGACGGCCACGCAGATGCCCGCCGTCACCAGCATGGGCGCGGCCAGGCCGTGGCTGGCGGCGAAGGCGCCGATCAGGTAGGTGCCGATGCCCGCCGACAATTGGGAGATGGTGAACATGTTGCCCATCACCCGGCCCCGCTGGGCCTCGGCCACGTGGAGCTGGACCAAGGCGGCGGTGGCCGTGGCGCGCACTTCAGCGGCTACGCCGAGTAGGACGGCCAGGGCGGCGGCCAGATAGATGTCGGCCGTGAACATCATGACCACGATCACCCCGATCGCCGCCAGGTACGACCACAAAACCCGTTCCACCGAAACCGCCTTGGTACCCCCATGGGCCAGCCAGAGAGCGGCGATGGTGGCGCCCAGGCCGATGGCCGCCAGGGTGGTGGAGACGCCGACCACACCCTGGCCCAGGATCTCGTCCGCGTATGCGGGCAGCATGTGGTAAAGGCTGGAGGTCAGGGCGTGCTCGAAGAAGAGAAGGATCAACAAGGCGGCGATGCCCCGGTGCTCCTTGATGTAGTGAAGGCCCTCGGCCATGTCCCGCAGGATCGTATGGGCGCTGGGCGCCGGCGGTTCATGGTCCGGCGGCGTGCGCAGCAGAAAGCCCACCACGATCAAGATGGCGTAGCCCCCGGCGTTGACCGCGAAGGCGGCGGCGATGTTGAAGTTGGTGATGATCCACCCGGCCAGGGCCGGGCCGGCGAACACGGCGAACTGGGTATAGGCGGAATTGACCGCGATGGCCGAGGACAGGCGAGAGCGGTGCACGAAGCGGGGCAGCAGGGTCAGCATGGGCGGCACGGTAAAGCTGATCAGAATGCCGTGCAGCAGCACCAGGCCCGCCAGAGGCCAGATGGTCAGCAGGCCCAGCCAGGCCAAGATGGCCACCGTCACCGCTTGCAGGAACAGCAAGACATTGGTGATGCGCCACATCAAGAAGCGGTCGCAGCGGTCGGCCACCACCCCGGCCAGCGGGGTCAGCAGCACATTGGGCACAATGTCCATCAAGGCCACCGCCGCCAGCCAAACGGTGGATTCGGTCAGCTCCCAGGTGAGCCAGGAAACGGCCACCAACTGGACAAAAAAGCTGATCCACGAGGAAATGGAGCCGACGGAATAAATGCGGAAGTTACGGTCGGCAAAGGCATGGCCGATGCCGCCGAAGCGGGAGTTATGGGCCGGGGCGCTCATGGGTGAGAGGCTCCGACGGTTCGGAAAGGGGAAGGGGTCATGGGAATCCTAAATCTATGAGACGACCGCCACGGACGCGCGCACTCTAAAAAAGAGTCGCGGTCCATCCCCGTCCAGGGGGCGGCCGTGAAAGCTGACAAAGCCATGACGGGCCCACGGCGTCAGCCAAGGCCCGGATCATTGGGATGCGCAGGTCAACTGCTGTGGAAGCGACGTCTCATCTGATTGGATCCTCAAATTGGAGGAGGAGTTTAGCGCAGCGGCAAAATCATGGCGAGCCAATTGTTGCCGGGCGGGGCCGGGCGCCCCATATAGGCTTGACTTCCGCGCGGGCGACCGTATAGTCCGCGCTCCTTCCTGGGAAAGTGGGCCAAACTTCGGGTTTGCGCCCCGCTTTGTTTTGACCGGTGCAGCCCCCAGGGCGACCGAGAGATTCAAAGACTACCGGGACAATCAGCGCCTGCGGCCAAGATGCCCTGGCCGAACAAAAATGGAGATGAAGCCTCATGTCAAAGCGTGAGCAGTCCAAGTATAAGATTAACCGCCGCCTGGGGGTCAACCTCTGGGGCCGCCCCAAAAGCCCCATCAACAAGCGCGAATATGGCCCCGGCCAGCATGGCCAGCGCCGCCGCAAGCCTTCCGACTACGGCGTGCAGCTCATGGCCAAGCAAAAGCTCAAAGGCTATTACGGCAACATCGGCGAAAAGCAATTCCGCCGCTACTATGCCGAGGCATCCCGGCGCCGCGGCGATACGGGTGAGAACCTCATCGAGCTGTTGGAGCGGCGTCTGGACGCGGTGGTCTACCGGTCCAAGTTCGTGCCCACGGTTTTTGCCGCGCGCCAGTTCGTCAACCACGGCCACATCCTGGTCAACGGCAACCGAGTCAATATCCCGTCCTATCAGGTGAAAGACGGCGACCAGGTGCAGATCAAGGCCAAAAGCCGGGAACTGCCCTTGGTCCTGGAAGGCGCTGAATCCGCCGAGCGGGACCTGCCCGATTACATCGACGTGGAATACAAGGACATGAAGGCGACCTTCATCCGGGCGCCCAAGCTCGCCGATGTGCCCTATCCGGTCCAAATGGAACCAAACCTGGTCATCGAATACTACTCCCGTTAACGCCGACTGGACCCCATCCGGCGCTTTGACCGCCTCCTTTTTTGGGGGCGGCGCAAAGGCGCTGCCGCCCGCCTTTCGGGGGACCTGGTTCATGGGACCGTCGGTTTTGGTCATCCCATGATGAGGGGAAGGGCGGGCGGCGCCATCGGCCGCCGCCCATGGGCCTGCGGGCATGTCGGCAATTCGACCGCGATCATCCGTGTTTTGGTCCGCATCTCGGACCGTTTTGGCCAAAACAGGCGCTTGGTATGCAAAATCGGAGATTCAAAAAGCCCCGCCGCCTTTTTTCAGGCGCGGGGCTTTTTCTCTTTTTTGTAAGGCCTTTAAGCCTCGTTTCGATTTGTTCGAAACCTGAACCCTTAGCCAGCGCTCTGCAGGCACACCTGGCCTCGGTTTGATAAAGATTGATTGTCGGCAGGCCCGGCTAAAACGGCCGTCGCGGCCCTGTCAGGGTCGCCCAATCAGCAGCGGACCTGTGATCCCTCGCTCCGGAAGGATCGCTCGTGATTTTCGGGTGGTTCCATCGTGCTACCGACCCTCCCTACTTAGCGATTTCCGTTAGGGGCAACCTGAAAGGTTGCGCTCAACCCTTTAAAACGCTTGGCGCAAGGGCTGAATTCAGGTGATTGATAAGGTCTCTTCGCAGGCCCCGAGAGGTCTTTTAAAGGGCTCAAATAGCGG
>JANQKX010000528.1 GCA_028280915.1 Kiloniellaceae bacterium | reverse complement strand
CCCGAACCAGGACGACGGGGTGCCGGATCTGCCCGACGGCCACCCGGCGGCCACGCTGGTTTTGCTGGGCAACGTGGGCAGCAGCCTGTGGGCCGCTCTGAGCGCCGGGCCGGAAATCCAAGACGGCCAGCCGGACCCCATCAACCGGTGGAGCGAGCGGGTGGTGGGCGACCTGGTGGCGCTCTTCGCTGCCGCCGGCGGGGCGGTCGCGGCCCACTATCCCTTCGGCGGGCCGCCCTATGTACCTTTCTTGCGCTGGGCCCAACGGGCCGAGCCGGTTTTCAGTTCGCCGTTGGGTATGTTGATTCACCCAAAATACGGAGTGTGGCACGCCTATCGGGGCGCCCTGGCCTTTGCCGAGCCAATCGACTTGCCGGCTGTTGAGGCGGCGGAGTCGCCTTGCGCCACCTGTGCCGAGCGGCCTTGCCTTTCCGCCTGCCCGGTGGGTGCCTTCACCGGCGAGCTCTATGAGGTGGATGCCTGTGTCGACCATATCGCGACGCCGGCCGGGCGGGACTGTATGGAACTGGGTTGCCGGGCGCGCCGGGCCTGCCCCGTGGGTGCGGAACACCTTTACCTACCGGCGCAAGCCCGGTTACATATGACGGCATTTTTAACCGCACGACAGAAGGCACGAGCAGATAATGCTTGAGGCAAACAAGAAAGATCGCGCGTCCAAGGACAAGCCGCGCACCGTTATCCTGGTCAACCACCCCGGCTCGCAAAAGGACGACCGGGCTTCCCGCCTCTTGGCCGAGCGGGGCTTTAACATCCAGTGGGTTTGCCCCGGCGACGGGGAGCCCTTGCCGGAAATCACCGAGGACCTGGTGGGTGCCGTGGTCTACGGCGGACCGCAGAGCGTGAATGATACCAACCTGGACTACCTGCGCGACGAGGTGGCCTGGATCGAAAGCTGGCTGAAAACCGAGCGGCCGTTTTTCGGCATCTGCCTGGGCGGCCAACTGCTGGCCCAAGCCCTGGGCGCCCGGGTGATCCCCCATCCCGAGGGCCTGCACGAAATCGGCTACCGCCTGATCGAGCCCACCAACGGCAGCGACCGCTTCCTGGACCGGCCCCTGAACGTTTACCACTGGCACAACGAAGGCTTCGAGATCGCCTCCGGCGCCGAACTCCTGGCCGTGGGCTCGGACTTTCCCAACCAAGCCTACCGCTACGGCTCCACGGCCTATGGCATTCAGTTCCACCCGGAGGTCACGCCCGAGGTCTTCCTGCGCTGGATCGACGAGGCCGGTCACATGCTGGAGCACCCCGGCGCCCATTCCGCCGAACAGCAAATCCAAGACGGCGGCGACCACGACGGCCCCCTGGGCGAATGGCTGGACGACTTCCTAGACCACTGGATCGGCTATCCGGAGAAGACGTAACGCGTCACAACATGGTGACAAAAAAAGGGGAGCGCGGCGGCTCCCCTTTTTGGTTATTGGCGCGGGCCGCGCTGCGGCCGGCCGGCTTAGGACCAGGGGTAGGGGCTGTTGCTGACCGGGTGCAGTTTGCCCTCGGCGAAGCGGTTGAAGCGGAAGGGCTCCAGGAGGGCTGATTTGCCGTTGACCATTTCCTCGGCCACCAGTTTGCCCACGCCGATCATTTTGTAGCCGTGGTTGGAATCGGCGATGATGTAGACGTTGTCCCGGAAGCGGTCGAACACGGGGAAGGAATCCGGCGTGAAGCAGCCCAGGCCGCCCGAGGGCTCGTTTTTGTAATTGCCGATCTGACCCTCGAAGCGTTTCTGGCAAAAGGCCAGCGCCGAGCACCACATGTGGGCGAAGTTGTCGTCCACGATGAATTCCTCGGACTCGGGGCCATAGGGGTCGATCTTCACCTCGTCCACCGGGGTTTTCACCTCATAGGGCATGGCACCGCCCTGCACCCCGTGGAAGTGGAAG
>JANQKX010000513.1 GCA_028280915.1 Kiloniellaceae bacterium | reverse complement strand
ATGCCCTTTTGCGCGCCCTCACCCAGGCGCTCCTCACAGCCTCTCTACGATCTCAGAATATCTGAAAATTCACCAACCTGAATTCTTCACAGGGGACTTTTTAAGTATTCGCCACCGCGTGGCGCAGGCGGCCGAAGTGTTCGTCCCAGCCCTTGTCCAGGCCCATCAAGAGGGCCAGGGCCTTGGCGCCGGTCACGCCCTCGTGGGTCAGGGTGAGGCGGGTGCCGCCCAGGGCGTCTTCCAGCTGCCAGGTCACCGTGGACAGGACTCCCTCGAAGGGTTTGGCGGTAAAACTATAAACCAGCCGGCGGGGCGGCTGCCAATGGGTGACGGTGCCCCAGCACAGGGGCTCCGCGTCCGGACTGCCGTCGGCCAGCAGGGCATAGTCGGCGCCCGCTGCCAGATCCGCCCGGGCGGGATGGAACCACTGGGCCAGCTTGTCCTTCTTCGTCAGGAAGGCCCAGACCCGCGCGGGCGGTGCCTTGAAGAACAGGGTCTTGGTGATGGTTTGGGTCATGTTCGGCACTCCCTTTGCCGTGAGTTGCGTCAATGTTCTTACCTGGGGTCCGTTTCGACGGCGTCTTTCAGGGCATCCAGGCGCTGATCCCAGAAGCGGTCGAAGTAGGCGAGCCAATCGGCGACCGGCGCCAGACCCGCCGGCTCGATGCGGTTCACCCGCTCCCGCCCGCGGACGTGGACCGAGATCAAGCGGCCTTCCTCGAGCACCGTCAGGTGTTTTTTCACCGCCGCCCGGGTCATCTGGAAGTGGGCGGCCACCTCGCCGATGGTCATCTCCCGCCGGCTCAGATGCAGCAGGATTTGCCGCCGGCTGGGATCGGACAGGGCGCGAAAGGCGCCTTGCAAATCCGTTTCTTGAGCTTGAACCTGGATCATGTTTGCCCTGAAATAATACCGAATGGTATCTCTTTTTATAATACCAAAAGGTATCATGTCAAGGCCTGAAAAGCCGGCCATCGCTCTCGCTCGCATGAGGAGGTTCGGTCAGGTTCTGAAGGCGAGCGCGAGCATGAGGGCGCAGGCGGCCACGACCCACGATCCGATCACGCGCAGGCCGATTGCCAGCCAGGGCCGCTTGGTCTGGGAAAGCATCCAGTGCGCGCCGCCCAAGGCGTATAGAATGATGAAGATCGCACCGACAATGCTGCCCGCGATGGTAAACGCCATCGCCGAGAAACTGCCCGGTTCGGGCATGGAGGTGATGCCACTGGTGAAACCTGTTATCGAGGCGAGGGATAGCAAAACAAGCCAGCCGAGGGGTTTGGCGATGGATACCAGCACGCCCAGGACGGCCGCGAGGGAGAAGTAGAGCGGGCCGGGCACGATCAGATTGGGAAACAAGAACGCGGCAATCAATCCCAGCATAAGCGTGACGAAGAAAAATAGGGTGGCCCTCTCCACTTGCTGGGGCGGGTGCTGGGCCACGAAAAGGCCCAAAGCGGCGATCGCCAGCCCTTGGGCGGTTTCTTTGAGCGGATGCAGGAAGCCGGCATAGAAACCCTCGAAGCCTTCGACCGAGCTGTGGGCCAAGGCTGCATTGGGCCAAACGAGAAAAACAAGACAGAGGCCCCCGAGCCAACGGGCCATATGTTCAGGGGCCATATGTCTAGATAAAACCAAACAAAAAGCCGACGCCCGCAGCGGCGATCGCTGCGCCGCCGGTCCTCACGGCGGCCACACCCAGGGGCCGTCCCACAAGCAGGCCAAATGCGACGCCGCAGAGGTGCAAAAGCCCCGTGGCGATGACAAAGCCAATCGAATAAGCAATCGGATTGGCGGCGCTGGGCAGTTCCGTTCCGTGTGCGTGACCATGGAAGATGGCAAAGGCGCCGACGATGATCGCGGCCATCCAAAGGGGCGCGCGTACCGCCAGGGCGATCAGCACACCAAGGACCACCGCGGAAGCTGCGATACCGGTTTCCACGGCGGGAATCGGCACGCCCAGGACGCCGAGCGCGCCACCAAAGGCCATCACCATGGGGAACACGACCGGCAAGATCCATATGGCGGGCGCCCCCAAGAAAGCCCCCCAGAGACCCACGGCCACCATGGCGACAACGTGATCCCAGCCGAAGATCGGGTGAAAAAAGCCGCTGATAAATCCGCCGCCAAATTCGCCGCCGAATCCGCCGCCGTGTCCGCTGTGCGCCAAGGCGGGCAAAGCATAGCCGATACAACAGAGAAGGATCAGCGCCCCACCGGCCAGGTTTACCTTTGATTTCATGCTTTCCCCCACGGAGATTGGTTGTTCCGTCCCTGCGTCACCTGTGGCGACAGGATACTCTGTCCCCTATCTAAGCCACTTGGCCAAGGATGTGAACTGTCACGGCAGGCTCTAGCGCGATTTTGTCGATCCGCTGATGGCATAGACCGATTGCCGCCAGAGGCAAAGGCGTTTTTCACTGGATCGGCATTGAGGACCGCCCCTGTCACAAAAGGGTCATGAAACGCCTTTTCCGGACCGTCGAATCATCGGTGAAAGGGCAGGGGAAAGCAGATGTTTGGCCGGCTCATGACCGGACTCCGCCCGATGCCGGGGGGTATGCCTAAGGCTTGGGTTGGCTGGCGGGCTTGAGCCCTAAACCCCCTCGTCCTGCGCCAAGGCCCGATTGACGCCGCGCAGGACGACGAGCAGGAGGCAGCCCTTGGGGCTGCGGGAAAAGTGGCGGGTGCCCGCTTCATAGGCGACGAACTGCCCGGCGGTGAAGACCGCACCGTCGCTGTCCTCCAGTTCGCCTTCCAGGACGAGGAATTCCTCGATGCCGGTGTGCTCGTGGGGATTGGACACCGCGCCCGGTTTGAAGCGGATCAAAAAGCACTCGAAGCCGCTGCCCCGGGTGCCGCTGAGCGGCAGCCAGTCCAGGGTGGGGTCCACCTTGCCGAAGCCCGTGTAGGGCACCAATTGGCCGGTTTCCATGACCCGGCGCCGGTTGCTCAGATCCCCTTGCGGCATGGATTCTCTCTGCGCCATTTATTCCCTCGTTGTTCCGATGGCCCGGCCTGGCCGGTGAAGGGGCATGATAGGCGGTCGCGGCCCCCCTGTTCAATAGGCGGGGCAAGCGGCGGGGAGGCAGGGCCCCCCCGCGGAGCACCGATAAACGGCTTTCCGATAAACGGCTGTCTGATTTAGGCGAACCACCAGCGCTCGGCCAGGCGGGCGCC
>JANQKX010000456.1 GCA_028280915.1 Kiloniellaceae bacterium | reverse complement strand
TTCCTTCAGGTAGGAGGCTTTCAAGAGCACGCCGCCGATCTCGCGGCCCGGCAAGGCGGTCATCTTTTCCACCCCGACCACCAGGACGAAGCGTGCCTTGTTGGCGGCGATGGATTTCAGGCCCTGATGGATGGCGGCCGAACCGGTGGCACAGGCATTTTCCACCCGGGTCGCCGGCTTGAAGCGTAGGCTCTCCTCGGCTTGGAACACCAGGGAGGCCGGGAAGGCCTGGGGCGAAAAGCCTTCGTTGAAGTGCCCGACCAGGATTTCGTCCACGTCCTCGGGGCCGATCCCCGCATCCGCCAAGGCCCCGCCGACCACGCTGCCGATCAGGGATTCAACGTCGTCGTTCTCATGCTTGCCGAAGCGGCCGTGCTTCCAACCAACGATACAGGCGGTCATGGGGCTCTCCGTTGCGGTTCAGGCGGGCGCGCTGTTGGGGGCAGAGAACGCCCGCCTTGCGCCTCTCTCCTTAGGTGGGGCCCGTCACCATGCCTTCAAGCTCGAACAGCAGTTCGGGGCGGCAGATGTCGGCGTGCAGATAGACCGCGGGCACTTGGGGCGACCAGCGCTCGGCGATGATCGCCCGGACCTGGGCCGTATCCTCGGGTCGGCGCACATAAAACTTCAAGACCGCGCTCTCGGGCGTGATCGAAAAGGACACACCGGAATCCCGGGCCGCCGACTGCACCAAGGTTTCGAAGTTATCCAAGGCTTGGGCCACCTGACCGGCCAGGTGGTCCCGGTGCCGGCTTTCATGGCCGACGATGCTGGCCGTGCCCGAAAGGAACAGGACGGCGCTGCCCGGCCATTTCTTGACCAGGGCCCGCGCAAAGGATGGGCTGCGCGGCCCGTATCTCGCTGGATAGCGGTAAGCGCTCACCTGGTTGGGATTTTCCACCGGCTGCCCGCCGTCCCGTGCGGCCACCACATAGACCGTCAGGTCCCCGCGATGGGAGCCCACGCCGGTCGCGGCCGGAAAGGAGTCAAAGATCCGCGGCGCCACGCGGCGAATGGCCTCGTGACGGCCCAGACAGAACTGGCGATAGCGCTCCTCGCCGCCTTCCTGCTCGGTGATGCGCGAAAGCGTGTGCCAGATGCGCAGGATATGGGGGAATCCGTGACGTTGGATCAGCTGCAAGAGTGCCTCGTAAAGGCCTTGGGTGCGCGCCTCCAAGGAGCCGGGATCGCTCTCGCGGGTCGCGGCCGCGGCGAAAAACACATCCTCCGAGACCGCGATGTCAAAATCTCCCTCCCGCAGATACCGTACGGGACGGTTCACCGACAAGACCTCCACCCAGGACCGGCCATCCAGGGAATCCATGCAACTATCGATGCAGGGCCCGTCAAACGACCCGTCAAATGACAGGGGCTCACCGGAACCGGGTCCATGTACAATCGCCGCCAAGGGATAGCGGCCGGCCGGCCATCGCCCGGCTTGGAAATGGGTCGATTCGAATAGGTGGCAATCAACGGGCGGGTCGACGGTCCAGCCCGTCGCCGCGCCGTCCTGGGATAGATTCATGTCACCGGGGTTTTCGGCCACAGCCTGCGACTTCATTTCCACCTACGCGGCGTCCTTATGGGTTTGATTACGACTCGCAGCGGCTTCGCGCCACATGCTGCCGTTCCTATTAGTCGGCCAGCGCCCGGAAGTCCAGGCAGTCCCGCAAGAGGCGCTTGCTTACAGGGGCTTTGATTGTTGCTATAAGGGCGCGAGCGTTAGGGGCGCGTGCCCAAAGGCAGAGAGGCGGCAAGCATGAAAATTTCCCGTATCGAGACCTTTACCACCCAGTATGTGGGTTTTGTCAGGGTCACCACCGACAGCGGCGACCAAGGCTGGGGGCAGATGTCCAGCTATAACGCGGACATCACCACCATGGTCCTGCACCGGCAAATCGCCCCTTGGGCGCTGGGCGCCGGTGCCATGGATACGGATCATCTGGTCGATATCATCCCCGAGCGAGAGCACAAGTTCCCCGGCTCTTATGTCTACCGCGCCATGGCCGGGGAACTTGTGCTCTCGCTCGGGGATGATATCGACCAGAT
>JANQKX010000391.1 GCA_028280915.1 Kiloniellaceae bacterium | reverse complement strand
CAGCGGGCAGCTGGCCCGCCGCTACGGCCTGCCCTATCGCTCCAGCAACGCCAATGCCTCCAACGCGGCCGATGCCCAGGCGGCCTACGAGACCCTCATGTCCCTCTGGGGCGCGGTGATGGGCGGCGCCCACATGGTCTACCACGCCGCCGGCTGGTTGGAAGGGGGGCTGACCGCGTCCTACGAAAAACTGATTCTGGACGTGGAAATGCTGCACCACATGGCGGAGCTTTTGGAGCCCATCAAGGTGGACGGGGACGAACTGGGCTTCGACGCCATCAAGCACGTGCCCACCGGCGGCCACTTTTTTGGCGAGGCCCACACCATGGAGCGCTACGAGACCGCCTTTTACCAGCCCATCCTGTCCAATTGGCAAAACTACGAGAATTGGGAGCTGGCGGGCGCCAAGACCGCCACCGAGCGCGCCACGGAAGTGTGGCAGCAGGCGTTGAAGGAATACCAGGCCCCGGCCATGGACCCGGCCATCCGCGAAGCGCTGGAAGCCTACGTGGCCACCCGCAAGGAAGAGATCGGCGGCGACGAGCCCTGACCGTCTAACTCACCATCTCAACGCGGCGGTGTGGACGGGCGCGTCCCACAAGGCCTTGGTTTCTTCGTCCAGCAGGGTGAGGGTGAGGGAGCAGCCCTGCATGTCCAGGGAGGTGCAGTAATTGCCCACCAGAGAGCGGGCGACGGTGACCTTCCGCTCGGCGCAGACTTGGGCCGCGGCGTTATACATGAGAAAAAGTTCCATGGCCGGCGTGCCGCCCATGCCGTTCACGAACAGCAGGGCCTCCTGGCCCGCGGCGGGCGCCAGGTCGTCGCAGATGGCATTGACGATGGTGGCGGCAATCTCATTGGCGCTGGGCAGGGCGATGCGCTCCCGCCCCGGTTCGCCGTGGATGCCGACTCCCAACTCCATCTCTCCCTCGCCGAGGTTGAAGGTGGGTTGGCCCGCGGCGGGCACGGTGCAGCTGGTCAGGGCCACGCCCATGCTGCCGCTCGCCTGATTGACCCGGTCGCCCAAGGCCTTGCAGTTGGCCAGGCTGGCGCCGGCCTCGGCCGCGGCGCCGACGATCTTTTCCACCACCACGGTGCCGGCCACCCCCCGGCGCCCCTGGGTGAAGGTGGAATCCTCAACGGCCACGTCATCATTGGTCAAGACCGTCTCGACCTGGAGCCCCATGTCGGCGGCCATCTCGGCCGCCATTTCGAAGTTCATCACGTCCCCGGAATAGTTCTTCACGATGAACAGGATGCCCGCCTCACCGTTGACCGCCTGGGCGGCGGCCAGCATCTGGTCCGGGGTGGGGGAGGTGAAGACTTCGCCCGGGCAGCAGGCGGTTAGCATGCCATGCCCCACGAATCCCGCGTGCAGGGGCTCGTGGCCCGAACCGCCGCCGGAAATCAGGGCCACCTTGCCCGCCAGCGGGGCGTCGGCGCGGGTGACCACCTTGGGCTCCAGGTTGACGGTCAGCAGATCGCCGTGAACCTGGCCGAAGCCGGTGAGGCTTTCGTTGAGGATATCGTCCACGTTGTTGATGAGCTTTTTCATTTTTTTCTCCTGGAAGCCTTGCTGCTGGGTTTGTCTTGGGGGGACTTTTCTCCGTCGCCGGTTTTCCCGTCATCCCATTTTTTGGCCAAGGCGACGGCGTGATCCGCATAAAGCCGGATCGAATCCACCAGTTCGGCCTGGCGGCGGGGGTCCTTCAAGCTGGGGATGTGAATCGTGATGGTCGTCTCCGGCTCTGACATGGCGCTGTCGGGCCGCACCACGCGGCCCGGGTGGGCCCGGTGATAGGCCTGCAGGAACAAACGCCGCTCCTCGGCGGAAAAATGGCAAAGCTCGAAGATGGTCGCCAGGTGCGGCTCCGGCACCGGCACCGCATAGGCCGGATTGGTGATCTGGGACACAAAACTTTTGTGCTTGCCCAAAGCCACGGCGATGCGCTGGCGGGTGCCCGACGGCCGCCGGTCGATCATGTCCCGCAATAAGGACTTGTAGGCGGAAACGGGATTGTCCTTGCCGTCGTCCGCCATCACCGTCCTGCCTTATCCGCGTTGCATGTGGCGATGGCCGCCTTGACGGCGCCCACCTGAGCCGGCGCCACGGAGAGCTGGCGGATGCCCGCCTCTAACAA
>JANQKX010000388.1 GCA_028280915.1 Kiloniellaceae bacterium | reverse complement strand
TGGAAGCCCACGGGCTGAAGCCCGACCAGGGCGAGGTGCTGGTCACGGGCGCCGCCGGCGGCGTGGGCTCGGTGGCCACTGCCATCCTGTCCCACGGCGGCTATGATGTGGCGGGGGTGACCGGCCGGCCGGAAACCGCGGACTATCTGACCGGCCTGGGCGCCAGCCGCATCGTGCCCCGGGAAGAGCTCAACGAGACCACAAAGCGGCCGCTGGAACGGGAAACCTGGGCCGGCTGCATCGACGCGGTGGGCGGCGATATGCTGGCGCGGGTCCTGGGGCAGATGAACTACGGCGCCTCGGTCGCCGCGGTGGGCCTGGCGGGCGGCGCCATGGTGCCGGCCAGCATCATTCCCTTCCTGCTGCGCGGGGTGAACCTGCTGGGCATCGACTCCGTCATGCGCCCCTACGACGACCGCTTGGCCGCCTGGCAGCGCATCGCCCGGGATCTGCCCATGGGCAAGCTGGAAGACATGATCCAAACGGCCACCATGGCGGAGCTGCCCGCGCTGGGCGCGGCCATCCTGAAAGGCCAGGTCACGGGCCGGGTCGTCGTCGACCTGAACGCCTAGCCGGAAAGTCCGGCCGTGGCGTGACCGTCCCTGCCGGTCTGCACAGGGGTGGAGGGGGCTTGCGGCCAAACCAGGCGATGCGGGGCCAGGGCCTGGCCCGTCGCCGCCTTGTCCGCCTCGGGCAGCACGTCCAGGCTGGGCCACAGGCCGCTTTCCAGGCAATCGGCATAGCCGTTGGTCAGGCCCACCTGGCGCATGCGCGCGCTGGCCCCTTGGTGATCGTAGTCCAGGGGACAGAGCTGCACCGTCACCGCCCCGTCCTTGTCCAGCTCCAGCAAGGCATACCAAACCCGGGGGGTGCCGTCGTTGGCCGGCATGCCCGCCGAGCCGCTGTTGACCCAGAGCTTGCCGTCCACCACCCGGGCAAAGGGCAGGCCGCTATGGCCCCCCAATACCCCGCCATAGACCGGGTCGAGGACCGCGAACTGATCGGCGATCTCCGTGTCGGGGCTGTGGGGAAAGACCATATGATTGATGCTGTCCACGGCGCCATGAACCGCCAGGAAGCGGTGATCGCCCAGGCGGACGGAAATCTGCCGGGGCAGCCGGGCCATCCATTTCTTGGCATCGTCATCGACCTGGGCACGGGAAAATTCGAACCATTGTCGGGACAAGAGGCTGCAAGTGCTGCCGGGAGTAAAGCCGCAGCCGCAGTCGTCGAAATCATTGGCCAGGGATTCCTCGCAGTTACCCATGACGATAGGGCAGCCGAACGCCCGGATCATGTCCACGGTGGCTTGGGGATCGCCGCAATAGGCAATCAAATCCCCGGTACAGAGGACCCGGTCCGGCCCCAGGCCCAGTTCCCTGGCCTTGTCGAGCAGGGCCGCCGTCGCCTGGGCGTTGCTGTAGGGGCCGCCGAACAGCAACAGGCGGCCGTCCACCTCCATATCTTCGCTTGTATGTTCACTACTGAGTTGCGCCATGGTTTTCTCCCCCTCAGGCCTGGGCGCGGCTGAGTTGCGGCCGCCTGGCCAGCAAGCCAAGGGCAAAGGCCCCGCAGCCCGTCACAAGAACGGCCAAGCTTATCAGCAACAGCTTGTCATATTTGTGACCGATGCCGGTTAGGGGTTCAAGCAGGTTCAAATGGCCGCCGGCTTCCAGGTAATAGAGTGCCGCTCCGGCAATGGCGGCGGCGAACGAGCCCCAATAGCACCAGGTGGGCACGCGGTAATTGCCCCACAGGCTGAAGAAAATCACCGGCGCCAAGTAGAGCGATGCGGTCCCGCTGACGGCCACCGCGCTGAACAGCTCTTGCGAGCCGCCAAAAACAAAGGCCAGGCCGCCCAGCATGAAAATCGCCATGGCGATCCGCCCGTTGCGCAGGTTTTGCCGCGCCAGGCCCATATCCACAATCGACAGCTTGGCGGCGCTAGAGAAGGTGGAGTCCATGGTCGAGACGGCCGAAATGATCAGGGCCAGGGAGAGGGCGGTCATGGGCACCTCGCCCAACAGGCGGCGCAGGGCGTCCAGGAGAACTTCGTCCTGCTGGGCGTTGAGGCCGGCGAAAACCCCCAGCAGGGAAAAGGCCATGATCGCGATGATGGAGAGCCAGCCGGCGTGAAAAAAACTGCGCCGGGTGGTTTTCTGGTCGGCCAAAAAGCCTCTGTCCATCATCACCGGGTCGTGCATGGGGTAGCTCCACACCTGAAGGAAGGCCACCAAGATCAGGCTCCAGCCACTTTGAAACTCAAGGGGGCTGCTGCTCAGAATGGGTCCCCAGGACCAGGCGTCCGCGCCCAGGAGCGCCACCGTCAAATAAGCGAGCAGGGCGGCCAGCACGCTCATCTGGAAGACATCCGTGCGCAGGGAGGCCCGAAGGCCGCCCATCATGGAATAAACCAGGATGACGACCGCCAAGATGACAATGGCCAGGCCGTAGGCAAGCGTTCCCGCCTCGCCGAAAATCATCCCGATGACCAGAAGATTGGCGAAGACCTCCGACAGCAGCCGGATGCCGATCACGAAATTGTAGGCCCAGGGCCCGGAGCGGCCGAAACGGGAGCGCAAAAAATCCTGGACCGAGCCGAACCCATGGCGAAAACGCAGGCTGGCGATGATCGCGGCACCGGTGAAAAAGGACAGATAGTAAGCCGCGTAGGCCAGGCCGCCGGCGATGCCGTAGTAATAGCCTAGGATGGCGGCGGTCAGCAGGGAGCGGGCGAAAATCCAGGTCGTCACCTGGGAAAGCGTCAAGGTAAGCAGGCTGGGTGCCCGGCCGTCGGCGGACTGCCCCCAGTAAAATTCCCCCGCGTGGCGCACCTTCGGGGCCAGGATCAGGGTACCGATGGCCAAGAGGATCAGGGCAATCGCCAGTGTGGTGGTCATGAAGGGGGTGCCCCGCGGACTTTTTGATTTTTGTGAGAAAATTTCAGGTGACGATTTAAGGCACTGGCCTGCCGGCTGCCAGTCAAGAGGCCGTGAGACCCGCGCGAGCACGGCGGCTAGCCTCATGGCGCGGGCGATAGTTTTTCTCGATGGGTCATATCAAATTTTTTGGCTGCAAGGCCCGGCCCAGGCGTGACAAGATCCCCCGGTAAAACAACGAGATAACGAATGCCAACGAGCAAAGCGATGGGGTGTGATGAGGGGGCTTGACCCGACCGGCTTAACCTATGCCATGGCGGCCAACCTGGCGTGGGGCTGTTTCCCGATTTATTTTAAGTTCTTGGAGCCCTTTGGCGCGATCAATGTGATCGGCCAGCGTATGGTTTGGGCGGCGCTGGTGCTGGCCGTTTTCCTGACCGCGCTCTGGCAATGGCGGGCGGTCATCGATGCGCTCAGGTCCTTGCGGACCTGGGTCCTTTTGTTTCTCTCCACGCTGTCCATGGGGTTCAGCTGGGGCATTTATATCTGGGCCGTGCACTCGGACCGGATCCTCCAGGCCTCCATGGGATACTATTTGACGCCCATGATGACGGTCTTGGTGGCGCTGGTGATGTTCAAGGAGCGTCTGACGCCCTTGCAATGGTGGGGCGTGGGCGTGGCCGCCGCCGGGGTGCTCATTGCCTTTGTCTGGTCGGGCTTCTTCCCCTGGATCAGCTTTATCCTGGGCGGGACTTTTGCCATCTACAGCGGCATTCGCAAGCTGGTGCGGATCGAGGCCCTGGGCGGGGTGTTCATCGAATCCTGTTTTTTGCTGCCCTTCGGCTATCTGATCCTGCTGTGGGATGGCCAATTCATGGCCCCCGGCCTGACCTGGCCGCAAATGCTGTTACTCATGTCTTCCGGCATGGTCACGGTTCTGCCGATCATCTGGTACGTGGCGGCCTCCCGGCGCCTGCCCCTGTCGTTCCTGGGCACCCTGTTTTACATCGCCCCGACCCTGGGCTTTTTGTCCGGGGTGTTTATCTATGGCGAGCCCTTCACCGCCAGCGACGGGATCATGTTCAGCCTCATTTGGCTGGGCTTGATCCTCTTCACCTTGGACGGCTTGGGCGCACCGCGGCGCGCCCGCTCCACCCGCTGACGGGTTATTCTCCCGTGCGCGCGATCTCCTCCTTGCGCTTGGCCACATAGGCTTTCAGTTCTTCGTCGATGGCCGGGTCCAAGGGGGGCTGCTCGTAGTCTTTCAGCAGTTGCTTCCAAATCCCGTTGGCCCGCTCGGTCGCGGTCTTGGCTCCCGCTTCCTGCCAGTTTTCGAAGTTGCTCCAATCGGACAGCAGGGGCTCGTAAAAGGCGTCCTGATAGCGGGCCAGGGTATGAGCGGCACCGAAAAAGTGCCCGCCTTGCCGCACTTCGTGGATGGCCTCCAGACCCAGTTGATCCGGGTCCACGCCGGCCGGCTGCAGGAAGGCGGCCAGCATT